>NZ_DIPG01000084.1:0-9394 GCF_002426325.1 Syntrophomonas sp. UBA5494
CGGCCTCATCCATGATCACCTCACAGTAGAAATTCTTGCTGTTTTCATCTTCGGCCACATTCAGCTTTAGCCCCTCGGCATAGCCCTGTATCAAGGAGATCGGGGTTTTCAGCTCATGGGAGACATTGGAGATGAATTCTTTGCGCATCTCGTCTATCTGGCGCTCCCGCTCCACCTCTTCCTGCAGGCGGGCGTTGGCGCCCTGCAGTTCTGATATGGAACGGTTGAGCTGCTCGGACAGGGAATTGAGGCTGTGCCCCAGTTCCCCCAGTTCATCCTGGCTCTTGACCTCCACCTTTCGGCTGAAGTCGAGGCGGGTCATGTCCTGGGCGATGCGGTTCATTTCCAGAATAGGCTGGGTAAAGCGCCGGGCAAACAGGAATGCCGCCAGGCTGCCCAGCAATAGTGTGACCGCCCCGGTGTACAGGAAAAAACGGTTGGCCACCGCGGCATTGGCCTGAATAGCCGCCAGAGGGGTGCTCAAGACCAGAATGTCCCGGTTGTTGAGGAGATAGACCAGATTCAGAAAATCATCATTGAGGCGGAGGTCGCGGGTGATCAGGTTGAAGCTGCCGTACTCGGTCAGCTCATCGTAGCGCTCCGCTATGGTAGCCAGGCTGAGTTCGTTGCGCTGCGTGGGATTGCGCCTGGACAGGGAGAGGTATTTGACCTGCAGGCGGCTGTCCAGGATGATGACATTGACACTGGCGGTGTTTTCAGCCCCTTCCAGGGCCAGCAGGATATCTTCGGGAAGGCCTTTATATTGCTTATCGATAAGCCCGGCGGTGGAATCCAGCAAACTCAGCTTCTGATTCAAATAGTACTTTTCCAGATAATTGTTGTTTAAAAATATGGAGAACAGCACAAAGAACAGGATCACCAATCCCAGTCCGATAAATAGTTTGGATTGGATGGAATTTTTCATGGTTTAACCTCGAAGCGGTAGCCCAGGCCGCGCACGGTCTGAATGCAGTCCCCTTTGTCGCCCAGTTTCAAACGCAGTTTCTTGATGTGGGTGTCAACGGTGCGCACATCGCCGAAGAAATTGTAATCCCAGACCGCATTGAGGATTTGATCGCGGCTCAGAGCTATGCCCTGGTTGCAGGCCAAATAAAACAGGAGTTCATATTCTTTGGGGCTGAGATGGATACGCTCCCCCTCAACCTTTACCAAACGGGCGCCCTCGTCGATCTCCAGGCCGTTCAGGGCAAGGGCTTTTTGGGACTGCCGCCCGCTGCGCCGCAGCAGGGCCTGCACGCGGGCCACCAGAACCTGCGGGCTGAAAGGCTTGGTGATATATTCGTCAGCCCCCAGCTCAAATCCGAACAATTCGTCCGATTCCTGGCTGCGGGCGGTGAGCATGATCACCGGCAAATGGGATGCTTTGCGAATTTCGCGGCATACTGTCCAGCCGTCGCATTCCGGCATCATCACGTCCAGTATAGCCAGGGCCAGATCGCAGTGGGTTTCGACAATTTCCAGAGCCTCCCGGCCGTCGCCCGCTTCCAGGGGAGCAAAGCCTTCCTTGCGCAGAAAATCGGCCACCAAGCGGCGGATACGGGTTTCATCGTCAGCGATAAGGATTTTTTTCATGAAAATTATCCCTTCAATGCTATTGGCAAATGATTAAGACCATCCATCATTATTATTGTAGTATCGGGTTGTGAACATTCGGTGAACAGCCCTCTTCCCTATTTTATAGCCTATTCAGGCTTAAATTTCAAAAACTTCTGCCGCTAAATAGTGTTAGGCCTGCCAAATAATTTTCACCTGTTGTTCACCTTTTGTTCACCTGAGCCGGATATACTACAAGTGATCATTTTGAAAATGATCAATTTTTAAGGAAAGGATGGATGGAATGGAAGAAAAGAAACGCTTTAACCGATGGCTGGCAGCTGCACTGGTCGGCATTTTCCTGATGGCCTCGGGCGGATTGGCTCTGGCAGCCGGCAGCGATGCTGCGGATACCCAATCCGAACCGTTTGCGGCCTGCCGAGGCGGGAAAATGACAGGGAAGGCGGATCCGGCTGCGCGGAGTGCGGCTTTACAAACCGTCCTGGACAAACTGGTGGCCGACAATGTCCTCACCCGGGAACAGGCCGATGGCTTAGCCGCCTATCTGAAAACCCAGGCTGAACAGCGCCAGGCCCAGAGAGAGCAGATGAAAAACCTGACTCCGGAACAAAGACAGGCCCTGCGCAACGAGCAGCCCGCAAGACAGGGTTTCCTGGATAAAGCGGTTGCCGATAAGGTAATCACTCAGGAACAGGCTCAGGCCATTGGAGATGCATTGCGGGCCCAAAAGCAGCAAAGCCGGGAAGCCGCCCTGCAGACTCGGTTGGCGGAACTTGTCAAACAAGGCGCCATAACCCAGGCTCAGGCTGATGCCGCCCTGGCAGCCTTGCAGGCTAATTGGCAGCAGCGCCAGGCTGAATTTGAGAAAATCAAAAACATGAGCAAAGAGGAACGCTTAGCTTATATGAAGGCTAACTTAGCGCAAAAACAGAACCCTCTGCAGGAGCTGATCAACAACGGCACCTTGACCCAGGAGCAAGCTGATCAGATCTGCCCGGCTCATGATTCTCAGGGCAAAGGCCTGGGACGCGGAGGCAAAGGCTGCCCCATGAACCCTACCCAGACTAGCGACGGCGTTTAGTTATACTGACCCGTTGCCTCAAAAATCTAGTTTCCCTGCCACAAACTGCGCCGGCTTCAGCCGGCGCAGTTTTTTGATGGTATCGGGAAACGTCCTCCCGTACGCCATTTAGGCTTTGGGCTGATAGAAGCAGCGCTTGGGGGATTCCAATTTGCCGGTGTCTTTCAGTTTTTTGATGAGCTTATCCACTTCTTTTTTGTCCAGCCCGGTGACGTCGACTACGGCTTTGGAATTCAGCGGCTCCCCCGCCTTTTCAAAAGCCTGCCAGACCTTTTCCAGATTGTCCATTAAAATTCTCCTTTCTGTCGCGAAAATGTTTTTTGCCTATCAGTCTTGGTTTAGAATGATCGGCCAGCTATTGGCTTGACGGACTTGTCAGAGCGGTTGCTCCGGGTCATCCTGGCCGGGCGTTGGCCTCAGCTAATCACATTATGGAATAATCAGGCCGCGATTGCCAGCATTCGCGCATGGTTTTTCCTCACTTATATGATGCAGACTCGTCCCCGTTTTTATCCGCAGTTTGCAGCCAGATCCTAATTGGCTTTAACGCCTGCTGGTTGCGCGGCACATTGGCAGCCGCTTGACGAGGCATAGGCTCTCATCGCATTAAAACCTGGATTTCAGGCGATGCAGGGCTTTGCCCGCCAGGCGCCACCCATATACCATTCCCGGCCGGGGATCCTGCCAATCCCATACCGCCCAGGTACGTTTAGGTACCAGGTACGTTTTCAGAACCCTTAAGAGATGTTCGCCCCGGGGGCGGTTCTCCACCACATTCATCCACTCCCACAGGGCCTCGATATAGTAACCGGAATCTTCCTGCTGCACTTTCCTGAGCCCTTTAAGCCGGTCGTGCTGCCCGGTGATGTGATAATAGTGGATCAAGGGCACCAAAACCCCGGCCTGCAGTGACATTGAGCCGCTGCGCGGATAGCGGAAATTGGTCTCCACATATTTATATTGATCATCGCGACGGTCGTATTTCACTTCTATGGCAGCCGGTCCGATGATTTCCAGTGCCTGGCAGATCTTTTCTCCCAGCTCAAATACCCTCTGGTTAAAGGGGGCTTCCATAATGGTGGCGGTGCCGCCCCGAAACGGATACTGGCTTATCTTGGTGCGGGTATAAGCGGCTACCACTTGATGATTTTCGTCGCAGTAAGCATTCATCCCCCAGTTTTCCCGGGGGCCTCCCGGTATATATTAGTTTCCGGGTTGAAAGGCAGATGGTAGTATTGGCTGAGCTCTTGCCAGGCCCGGGCGCAGAGCAGGCAGTAGCGCTCGTCGGTCAGGTATAAGACCGCTTTTTGGGGGAGCTGGCGCCCGATAGCGCATAACAGTGGGACAAATTGCTCCCAGTCCCGGCGGTAATCGAAAATCAGGGCCTGAGTGACATGGCGTGAATAAGCCCCGGGATTGGCCTCATAATCCAGAAGCAGGACGGGCACATCGCCCCGCGCCAGGTTTCGGATGATTCCCAGGCCGGTAACATGGGATCCTACCACAACGGCAATACGTTCACGGTTTTGCTTGAGAACCGGGTGTAGTGCAATCTGCAAACTAAGCCCTCCTTGAGGTATTGAGGTTCTGTCGCCCGACTTCGGGCAGCGGCCATACAAAAGCTATAGCGGGTCTTGCCTCCCGGCGCCCTTGTCGGTGGATGGGGCCGCTGATAATAAACCCGGCCATACGTTTTAACGCCCGGTGGGCGCTTCCTTTAATCAACCCTGCCCGGTATTTTTTCTCCAGCCCTTTTTCAAAAGATATTGCAGATAATACAGCGAAGGCCCCAGATCTTCCCAATCATGAATAGCCCACATGCGCCGCGGTTTAAAAATACAGCTGAACAGCTGTTTGCTGCGCTGCATGCGCCCGGGCAGCTGCACCACATTGGCCATTTCCTGTCCGGCCAGAACCATGAAGGCCTCTCCGGATTGCTGCATACCCGCCCATTTGCGGAGTTTATCCTCATCGCCCACAGCCGCATAATAATGGGCCAAGACCAGGTCGACACCGGCCAGCCTTCCCAGACCATTGTACTGTATGTGCCGGGGGTTGGTCTCTATATATTGAAAACACCCCCGCTGCCGGTTCCATTTGAACTCCACCTCGGCCGGCCCTTGGATTTGCAGGGCCCGCAAGGCGGCTTTCCCCGCTTCGGCCACTTCGGGGTTATGAACGCTGCGCATAATGGTGAAGCTGCCGTGCCGGTAGGGGCGCTGGCTGAGCTTCTGAGCGGTCCAGCCTGCCACAACCTCCCCGGGCTGATGGCAGTAGGCATTGTAGGCCCATAATGCCTGGGGCTCGCCCGGTATTACCTCACATACCAGCAGAGGCAGGTTTTTCTCTATCAAAGGGGCCAACTCCAGAAGTTTGTGCTGGTTTTCCACCTCGTACAAACGCTTTCCCGCTGAAAAGGACAGAGAGCAGGATTGATCGCCCGGCTTGATAATCAGGGGATAAGGCAGCTCATTGCGCTGCTTAAGCAGATTCTCCACATCAAGACCTGTGGTGACGATGAAAGTGAGCGGGCAGGAAATGAGGTTTTCCCGGCAGATCCTGTATTGATAGGCTTTGTCTATAGCGGCTTCCCCCATCCGGGTATTGAAAGGAAGATAAAAATGCTCGGCCAGCATTTCCGCTGCCGCGGCGCATACCCGGAAATACCTGTCATCGGTGATATACAAGACGGCTTTATGGCCGAGTCCGCTTCCCAATCGGCACAGGCTTTCCAGGAATTCCCGGGGATGGTTGTCCTCCAAAACTATATGCCGGGTGCTGAACCGGGAGTACTGCCCCATCATGGCCTGACGATCAATAGCTATCAGCGGGATGCCCTCCCGGCCCAAGCTCCTGATGATGCCCAGGCCATTGATGTGAGCCCCCAGTACCACCGCCGCACTTCCCGGATAATCGCTAAGGCCCCGCAAAATTTTCATATCTTTCCCCATCATGCTCGAATTCACCTGCTGCTTAAAAGCGGTTATTCAACATCCTGCCAAAAAACCCGAAAGGAGTAATCCTCGACATAGCCGCCCGCATCAAGAGACCCCGGCCGCCGTTTGCCCCAAACAAAAGGAGCGGAGTCATTAACACCGCAAAGTGCTACGACCCGCCCCGGTCAAGTACCCTTCTTAAGGCTAAGGCATCATCCAGCTGTACTTATAGTTAATGGGTTTGCCGTATTTCCATTCTCCCTGGTAGATCATGTAGCCATCATCGGTATAAGCCTTGCCCATGCCATGTCGCACCCCATTGACCCATTCTCCGTCATAGCGCAGATTTCCATCGGGATAATACTCTTTGCCATAGCCGTGGCGCAGGCCGTCTTTCCACTCACCTACATACTTGCCGCCGTTGCGATAATAAGCAGTCCCTTGACCGCTTGGCTTGCCATCCTTGATCTCGCCTTCATAATTGGCACTCATTTCCGGTTTTAAAACGATCCGTGTATTTTCGACCATCGATTATCCCTCCTCTCCTTAAATAATATTATATCCCATGGCGGGTTATTATCACTACGAATATTTCGGTATTTTAATAAACCAGCACCTCTTCCTGAACCAGGCGGAACTCCCCGCTGGGCATCAAGGTCAGATACTGGATGCGGTCGTTGGATAGAAATACAATCCCCCGCTCCTGTGTGGTATACAGGAGGTTATAGTCCTGGCCTTCATCTGCGTCGAAAACCACGAACTGTTGATCTCCGTTTTGGGCTGTGTACACCAGGTGCTGGGAATCGGGGCTAAAGGCCAGGCTGTCGCCGACCACGGCATCGTAATAATTGCCTTCCTCACCATCCCTGACCACGAATGCCTTGCCTTCATTCTGCACCGCATAGGCCCAGTGCTGTCCATCCGGGCTGAATACCACCCCTCCTTCCAGGAAGGTATCATAAAACTTGCCCTGTATCCCGTCTACAACTGCACACCAGCGCTGCTTTTCACGCACTATATAAGCCATATGACGCCCCTCCGGGCTGAATACCAGGGTGGCCTTGCCAATGCCGTCAAAACGCGGCCCTTCTTCGCCGTTGCTTACCACCAGGACTTTCTGTGCCTGCATGGCCGCATATGCCAGTATACTGCCATCAGCGCTGTAGATCAGGCTATCCCCTCCCACGGCGTCATACTGCTTTCCTTCAATGCCATCGGCAACGACCAATTGTTTACTGTTTTTAGAAGTGGTATATTTGCCTTCAACCGTTGCGGGCTGGTTGCCGATCAAGACCGCGTAGGCCAGATGCCGGCTGTCGGAACTGAAGATCAGGGAGCCTCCTCCCACGGCGCTATAGGGTTCTCCTTCCCGGCCATCGCAAACCACTATCCAGCGGTAGTCCTTTTTGGCCGCATAAGCCAGCCGGCTGCTGTCAGGACTGAAGCTCAGGGTTCCCACAGAAATGCCTTGATAAGCCTGGTGTTCCTTGCCATCCTCAACTACCAGCCACGAACCATTTTTGCAGGCTGCATAGGCGTGGTGCTTTCCATCCGGTGAAAACTGCAGGCTGGCAGCGAGAATGCCCTGATATTTTCTGCGGCTGCGGCCATCTATTATAACCATCTGTTGGCCCTCGTTCTGAGCGGAATAAGCCAGCCGCCTGCTGTCGGGGGTAAATACCAGGCTGTCGGATAATATGCCCTCATAGCCTTTTTTGGCTTTGCCGTCGATGACCGCCATCTGCTGCCCGTTTTTGCTGCCCACGTAAGCCAGGCGCTTGCTGTCCGGACTGAATACCAGGCTGCCCTTGATAATCTCGTCAAATTCCAGCTGAGGGTTTCCGTCCAAAACCACCATTTGCGAACGCTGCAGCTGGGCGATATAGGCGACATGGCACAAGTCCGGGCTTATCACTATAAAATCCTGGATGCTTTCGGCCCCCACGGCTGACAAGGGGTACTCCAGGCTGCACACTCGGGTTTCTTCGATACTTCTGACCACACAGGTTCTTTTTTGCAGATGAATCATTCCTTTCAAGGCCGTTTAAGCGGGATCAGGCTGTGGAAGGCCAATATTTAGGTAAGTCTTTCGCTGTTCGATGGCTTTATTCCTACTTATGTTCCATTTAGCGCGGAATTGGAATAATTACGGTTTATATCAGACCGTAAAATCTGTTATTCTATGTATAGTCTCAATGATGCAAATAAATGTGAGGGAGGGCTTGTTTATGGAATTGAAAGGTTCAAAAACCGAACAGAACCTGTGGACTGCTTTTGCCGGCGAATCTCAGGCACGCAACAAATACGACTATTATGCCAGTCAGGCTAAGAAAGACGGTTATGAACAGATTGCCGAGTACTTCACCGAATCCGCGCTCAATGAAAAGGAGCATGCCAAACGGTTCTTCAAGATACTGATGGGCGGCTCTATCCCCAAGACACCGGAAAACCTGGTGGATGCGGCCGAAGGAGAGCACTATGAACACAGTCAGATGTATCCCGAATTCGAGCGCATCGCCCGTGAAGAGGGATTTGATGAGATAGCTGATATATTCAAAGCCATCGCTTCTGTGGAAGTGTACCACGAGAGGCGCTATTTGAAGCTGTATCAGAACGTAAAGCAGAGCACGGTGTTTAAGCGGCCCTCTGCCATCAAGTGGAAATGCCGCAACTGCGGTTATGTTTATGAAGGCCCCGAGGCGCCCCAGGTGTGCCCGGCCTGCGATCATCCCCAGGCTCATTACGAACAGTGGTGTGAAAATTATTAAAAGCGTACTGTGGAGGCTGTCCTCTTGAGGATGGCCTCTTTTCTTTTGGTCCTATTTTCACAAGGCCGGAATATAGGTCTGGCCGGGTCGTCATTCCTTCCCTGCAACCGCTTCGGGCCCACTTGTGGTAGAATAATAGTCAGTTTTTACTGGCGGTGATCAATCATGTTGCAGAAGATTACCAAAGACATCTGGATGGTGTCCCCTCCGGTCAAGCCCCGCTATCCTTACGGCAATTGTCTTTACATCAATGGGGATGCTCCGATATTGGTAGACACCGGTGCCGGCAGTATAGCGCTGGCCGATATAAAGCCCCGGGAAGTGAGCCGCGTCTTGATCACCCACAGCCATATCGACCATACGCACAGCACCATATTATTTCCCCGGGCAGATATCATGATAGGCTCGCAGGAAGAACCTTTCTACCATGATTACCAGGCCTTTATGGAGCATAACCGCTTCCGCCTTTGGAGCGATGTCTTGCGGCTGGCCAAGATCGTGGGTTTTTCCAACAGCACTCCGGCTTTTGGGGATGTTCCCATTATGGACGAATTCAGACACCAGCCGCTGTCGGACACTTTTACAGATTTAGACAGCTGGGAATCTGGGTCTTTAAAGGTGACCGCCCTGCATCTTCCCGGCCATACTGTAGGCCATCACGGTTTTTACGTTGAAAAAGAAGGGCTGTTGATGAGCGGCGACATCGATCTGGTAAATACCGGCCCCTGGCTGGGGAGCAATACCGCAGACATCGATGATCTGATTTATTCCGTGCAGAGAATAAAAGAGATCGGCCCCAGAATTATCGTGCCTTCACATCGCCGCATCCAGGACGAGAACCTCAAACGGCATCTGGATGCCTTTATCGGAGTGGTTCTGAAACGCCAGGAGCGCTTGGTGGAGATACTCAGGGTTCCGCACTCTCTGGAAGCACTGCTTCCCTATTGCCTGGTCTATCCCGAACCCCGTGCGGAATACGAGGTCGACTGGGAGCGCACTACCCTGCGCCACCACCTGGACTTCTCCATGCGGCA
>NZ_DIPG01000084.1:9718-12398 GCF_002426325.1 Syntrophomonas sp. UBA5494
AGCTTAGACGGCCCCACCCGGTGCCTTTTATTGGAAAAAGAAATGACAGAGAAAGATTCTCTGTCGAAAGCGGTAGTAACTTGTAAGTAGCAACTTTATATGATTATACCCAGCAAGGCCGTTTTGGTGAAGGGGTTTGGAACGAATAACCGCTTTTTGGGCACAAAAAACCGCTATCGAGTCATGAATGACTAGGGCAAACCTATGTTTACTGCGCGCCAGACGGTTCATGGAAAGCGCTGATATACCTGCAGGATAAGGGCGGCGGCGATCAACCAAGCGGCCATTCCGGACAAAAGGGTCCAGCCGATGCCCATTCGGCCGACGAGATAATAACAGGTGATTAAGAAAGCAGCTACCGCAGGCAGAGCCATAAGGCTTAAAACCACGGTGCGCTGCATGGCGGCCGGAGAAATGGACTGTGACAGGAAATAGTATCCCACCACCGTTACCGCGGGAAATAATACCGCCAGTCCGGCGAAATAAGGGTTTTTTCCCTTGCTTATCCAGCTCACCGCAAGAACCAGAAGGCCCCCGCAGACAAATCTCCACAAGCCCTCCTGCCAGCTCATCCTGTATCACTCCCTTTTTTGCTGATAGGGATTTAAAGGCGGTTCTCCCCGAAGTGCTCATCAATCCAATTCAGGGTGATGGCTTCACGCTGTTCCACCATCCCGGTGAAACGATGATCAGCACCCGCCACCAGGTGCAGTACCGCCTCGGGCAGATAGGTCGCTATCTCCTGGGCGTTTTCGATCCCAACCGCCTCATCTTCCCGGCCATGCACGACCAGAACCGGCTTGTCCCGCATCGCCATCAGGCTTCCTGCCATGTCGTGGCGCTTAAAATCCAAGACCAGGTCCGGCCTTAACTCAAAACAGCTCTCCAGGTCGCTGCATATCACACTGGCTCCGTTCAAAAGGCGTTGGTAATCATCACCCAGCAATCTGGCGAAGGAACGCGGTAAATCGAATGGGGCCGACCATAGCACATAACCGGAGGCTTCGGGCACATGTGGAGCGGCAGCGATTACCGTAGCGCCCCCGAAACTTCTTCCCAGCAGAACGAAAGAGAGCTGGTAGCGGCTGTTGATGTAAGCGCAAACCTGCTTCAGATCTTCAACTTGCTGCGAAAGTGTTATTGCACTGAATTCCCCGCTGCTCTCCCCGCTGCCCCGGAAATCAAAAGCGATCACCATCAATCCCCGGGCCGTCAATTTTCCGGCAAAAGCGCAGATTTTTCCGCTGTTCTCTTTGGCCCCCCGGAAACCATGGCAGACCGCCACAGCGCCCCGGGGTCCGGACTCCGGGGCGAAGATCAGGGCGGCTATAGACTGGTCATTATCTACGGGAATAAAGATTTTCTGCATCGCTTATCTCTCTTACATGGGTTTTTTGGGTTTGTGCTTTTCCTCGGACTCATGCTGCACCCGGTAGTTGCACAGGTCACAGATAAAGGTGGCTACTGGTTTTTCCTGAGCCACCAGCTTTTTATAGTCTTTGTGGGATTCGTCCACAGTGTAGGTTTTGCTGCACATCAGACAACGAGCTGAAATCGTATCCATGGTTAGTCCCCCCTACCCTTTTAATTACTTTAATAGTAGCATCTTGCGCCATAAATCGAAAGACAGTACCCGGGCCAGCCTCAGCTGTTGATAGCTGGTTTTGCCGGTAAAATACCCCTTGGGCCAGTGGTGCGGGTTTAGTTTCGGGTTTTGACTGCGGTTTACCGGAAAAGGCCTCCCCGCCTTATTATAGGCCGCCAGGCTGCAGCGTACCAGCTCGTCCATGCCGCTATTGATGATCTGACTGCGCAGGTTCTCAAAATTGGGGCTGGTCTGGCAGCACAGATAGGTCTGGCAGGCAAAGGGGCGCCGGGCATAGATGCGGCATTTGCCCCGGGAATTGAGAAAGATGCATTTTGCCCCGCGGCGGCGCAGCGTGATGTCAACAGCAGGTCCTTGCAGTTCCACCCACAGGTAGCGAAAGACCTCGAGTTGATCTATGCCCAGTGCTTCGCGGATTTGCATCACATCGACGGAGGTCACCGGTAAAGGCTCCTGGCAGCACAGGTCACATCCTTCACAGTCGACCCGGTTTTGGGGCCACAAACGGGGCCAATCCATTTTCAGATAGGACTGATTCAGCTCATCCAGGAATTCCTGCACCGTAATCCGCGAATCGCGGATGCGGAGTTCGAAGCCCGGCTGGCCTTGAAAGCGGGCAGGTTCTATTATGAGTCGAGAGTTCATATAAAGGCCTCTTAATCACAAGAGGCCATCCTGTAAAGGAAAGCCTCCTGATAGTCGGTATTAAACGCAGCCGGGTGTTTCTTACGCCTTAAAATAGGCTATGGCACTTTGCAGGTCGGCTACCATGCGGTTCAAGGCGTTGACAGATTGGTTGAACTGGTTGATCTCTTCCATCTGCTTGCCGGCCAGCTCAGACATCCCCTGCACGATCTGGGCGTTGTTCTGGGCTGCTTCGGCAGTGTTGTCAACTGATTTTATGGCTATATCTGCACCCGCCGCCATCTGCTGGCCGGCGCTGGATACCTCTTCAATCTGGGCTTTGACCTGATTGACAGCCGCGATGATGTAGTGGAAGGCATCCCCGGCCCGGGAGATCACTTCGGTGCCTTTGGCCACTTCTTTGGTGCCTTCCTGCATGGCTCCCACCGC
>NZ_DIPG01000084.1:12561-17370 GCF_002426325.1 Syntrophomonas sp. UBA5494
CCTGATTCCTCGGCCAGTTTACGCACTTCATCGGCTACCACTGCAAAACCGCGTCCCATTTCTCCGGCCCGGGCGGCTTCAATGGCGGCATTCAGTGCCAGGAGATTGGTCTGGCTGGCGATGTTGGTGATCAAGTCCACAATCTGCCCGATCTCCAGCGATTTCTCTCCTAAGGCCTCTACTATGGAAGCGGTATAATCGGTGTTGTTGCTGATGATTTCGATCTGCTTGACGGCCTGCTCAATCTGGCGCTCCCCTTCTTCAGCCTTTTTGCTGGCAGCCGCTACTGAGCTGGCCACCTCCTGCGCGCTGGCGGCCACCTGTTGAATGCCTACCGCCATCTCGCCGATGGTGTTGCGCGAATGATGGGATAATTGGGCCTGCTCTGCGGCGGAGCGCATCAGGGTTTCAGCCTGACTGCCCAGATTGCTCATTAGAGCGGCGCTGGTTTCAGAGAGCTGCCCCACCTGCGCGCTGGATTTGCTGACATTGTTGATCAGCCGGCCGGTTTTACCTATCAGGTCGGCCATTTTTTCCAGCATGGTGTTGAACATAGCCGCCAGTTTGCCGGGTTCGTCATTGGCATTGGCGGGAATGCGCTGGGTTAAATCACCCTGACTGGCTTTATCCACCGATGCGCTGATTCTGCGCAAAGGCATATAGACCGTATAGGCCACCAGGAATGCGGCCAGAAAACCCAGGAAAATCCCGATGCCCGAGTAAGTTACCATGGCCAGGCGGAAATGGCCGACGGCCTCCTCGTACGGTGTGGCCGGAACCCCTACATACCAGATGCCGATGGCATTGCCGGAGGGATCCTTAATGGGCTCGTAAGCGGCTTCGTTCCATACCCCGACTACTTCGGCACGGCCCACATAGGGCTGTCCCTGAATCAAGACCACCTGTCCCACTTCTTCGGATATCTTGGTATTGACGGCTCTCTGCCCGTCTTTCATCACATTGGTGGATACCCTGGTATCTCCCCGGAAGATGGTGCAGGTGTCTCCGGTCAGATTGCCGATGCGGTCGACCACTTCATAATTGCCTTCCATCAATACCGGCCCTTTATATAACTGTCCGTCGATAATCTGCCAATCCCCCGGGTATCTCTCTTCTAAAATCTGCCGCCCCAAAGCCAGGTCAGACTGCAGCTTCTGCTGCGCTGCCATCAGTATTTTTTCGGACATCACTTCGGTGGCATAATACCCCATTATGCCAGTTACTGCAGCTAAGACCAGGGTAAAGGCCACCACCAGGCGGACCCGCACGCTGATCTTGCGCAAGCAGCGTTCCACAAACTCCATTCTCTCATTTCCCCTTTCCTGTGGATGAAAACCCCTTCTATTTTCTCTGGTAATTATCGATGATTATGGAGGAATTATTTAGCCGGGTTCTCATCTCCGGGGGGAATGATCTCCATGTAGGTTACGCGCTGATAATTGAAGCTCCCCACCACATTGCCTTGCGCATCGTAAATGTAGGATATGGACGAACCGCCGGCGTAGAGCTTGCCGCTTTTCTCCAGGCCTAATTCATAGACATACCCGTCCACAGTGTCTCCGCGGTCGAAGTGGATGCGGACCTTTATGAGACTGGGCTCCTGGCTGAGGTCTCTTTTAACGAGATCTTGAATGTGCAGATTTTGGCACCCGCTTATAACCACAGCCGTGAACACAATGAGCAGCAATAAAGCCAGGCGGCCTCGGTTCATCAGTACTGCCTCCTTATACGTTTAGGTCTCTTCAGCGCATGGGTCGGCGGCACATCCAGATCCTGCCTGCGCAGCTCGGTCCATTTTTGCAGCTTTTGGTTGACCCGGTAATGCACTGTATCCGGTGTAAACCGGCCTTTTTCGTCAGGCTCCCCGGCAGGCACGCCGGTCAGTATTTCCAGTCCCCGGTCAATGTGATCCACCGCCCAGATATTGAACTTCCGCTGTCGTACTGCTTCTACCACGCTTTCATCCAGCATCAATTGGGTGATATTCTGTTGGGGTATGATCACCCCTTGCCTGCCGTTCAATCCTTTATCTTTACAGGTCTTAAAAAAGCCTTCGATCTTCTGGTTGACACCGCCCACCGGCTGAACCTCGCCGTTTTGGTTGACTGAGCCGGTTACCGCGATGCCCTGATATATGGGCAAATTGGCCAGGCTGGATAATAAGGCATAGAGCTCGGCACTCGAGGCGCTATCCCCTTCCACTCCCTGATAGCTCTGTTCAAAGGTCAGACTGGCGGAGAGGGCCAGCGGTTTATCCTGAGCATACTGCGCTCCCATATAGCCGCTTAAGGTCAAGACCCCTTTGCTGTGAATGCTGCCGCTCATACGGATCTCGCGTTCGATATTCACCAGGCCTTTCTCTCCCATGAAGGTTTTGGCGGTGATGCGCACCGGCTTGCCAAAATTGTATTCACCCACCTGGTAGACTGCCAGGCCGTTGATTTCGCCTACCCGGTACTCGTCCACATTGATGATCAGGGTGTCGCGGTTGATCATTTCCTGCAGATGTTCTTCTACCATGGCGCAGCGCTGCTGTTTACCCTTAATGGCCTTATTTACATGCAGGGCCGTGACCAGCTCGGCCTTATCCTGTCTGGCCCAATGATTGGCCTCATAGACCACTTCCACCAGCTTGTTGAAAAGGGTGGTCATTTTCTCCTGATCCTCGGCCATGCGGGTGCTGTAGTCCACCACACTGGCTACCGCGCCGGGGGTGAAGTGCAAGAGTTTTTCACGCTGGCAAACTCCGGCGATGAGCTGCGCATATTGCTTGATGTGGGTGCGGCTTTTGGCCATTTCCACATCGAAATCAGCGCGGATTTTAAACAGCTTGCGAAATTCGTCATCGAAGGCATATAAGGCGTGATAATACCAGGGATCGCCGATTAAGACCACTTTGATGTCGACCGGGATGGATTCGGGCTGCAGGGTTTCGGTATTGGTTATCCCCAAGACACGTCCGATGTTTTCCACCTTGATCTCACAGTTTTTTAAGACTTTTTTGAGGCAGTCCCAAACATAAAAGTTTTTCAAGACGTCATTGATGTGCAGAACCAGATAGCCGCCGTTGGCTTTATGAATGGCTCCGGGCTTGATCTTTGAAAAATCGGTGGCCAGGATGCCGAATTCGCCTTCATACTCGATCTGTCCGAACAGATTGGCATAAGTGGGATTGGTTTCAAATATCACCGGAGCATGCGTCAAGGCCTCATTGTCCACCAGGAGATTAACCTGGTATTTGCGCAGCGAGGCGCGCCGGTCCATATGGCGGAAAAACATCAAGGGGCCGCTCTCCTCGGTCTTGAGAAAGCCCTCGGTGTTTTCGACCAGGTCTTTCTGCATATCCTTCAGATAGGTTACAATATCCGCATTGTCCCGGTATTTTTCCAAAAGCTGTTCAAACCAGGGTTCGGATACCCTGCGGGCAGTCTCCAACTCCAGGCTTTTGATCTTTTCGCGAATGATTTTTTCCGATTCCTTGTACTTGCGGACGGCCTCGTTAAGTCTTTCCTGTACCAGTGTACCGGTGCGCATGATCTCCACCCGCTGCTCCTCGTTCATGGCCAGGTATTCTTCCTGGGTGATCACCTCTCCGTCTTCCTTGATGGGAGCGGTGTTTATGCCGGTCTGGGTGCGCGAGATGGTGAAACCATGGTGGCGGGCTTCTTCATCCAGTTCCAGGTACATTTTGTTGGTCTCTTCCAGAAATGCATTGAGGATACTGTTCTTTTTGCTTTCATAATCTTCGCCTTCAAAGGCTTTGACGATACTCTTGATAATGGCGTCAATACTGGTGCTTATATCTTGTTTGAATACCTTGCCCTGTCCCGGAGGCAGCTTGAGGGCTACCGGAGTGTCGGTTTCACGGAAATTATAAACATAACACCAATCGTAAGGGACCGGTTTGGCCGAAGCCCGTTCCTCCAGCATCTCTTTGGCCAGGCTGCTTTTGCCGGTGCCGAAAGCCCCGGCCAGGTAAATGTTGTAGCCCTGGTTGTTCATGTCCAAACCCAGGGATAGAGCCTCCACGGCCCGGCCCTGGCCAATGATGCCCCGCAGGGGCTGCAGCTCCACAGTGCTTTTGAAGCGAAACAGTGCGGGGCTGCATTCTTTCCTGAGCTGTTTCGCTTTTAACCTGTGCTGGTTGATGTTCAAATATTTCCCTCCAATAATTCCATTCTATATAAATGTAAAATGACTGCCGGCATCAATCTTGACCACCTGGCTGCCCAGCTCCTGGTAAAGGCGGGCAGCCGAGTAGAACCCGGTGCAATGGCCGATCATAATCCGGTCAGGCCGCTCATGATGCAAATAAGAGACCGTGGCCTCTATACGCTCAGGCGAGGCATTTACCAGGTGGGTGCCGCCGATATAAGCCTGGATATGATTTGTTCCCGTGATCTCCCGGGCATAGCTCAAGGTGTTAACCATCCCGGCATGGGCACAGCCGCTCATCACGATTAAGCCCTGGGGATGGTCGATGACTAAAGCCATATCGTCCTCAATATGGTCTTCCATCAAGTCCTCGCCCGACTCGATTGCAAAATGCCCCCCCACATCTTCATAAACGGTTCTGCGGGGGATCGTACCGGTGACGTAGACTCCGGGCCGGATCTCAAGAGGTTTTACACTGTAACGGAACTGCGCCCCGGCGGCTGCGGCTTCAGCTTCAGAAAACGGGCATCCCACCGCGAGCTTGTGACCCCCGGCTCCTATTGAATAACGTTTAACGAATATTCCGGGATGCGCGGTTACAGGGCGGGATCCGATCTGTTTGAGCAAAGCCACCAAAGCCCCGCAGTGATCGTA
>NZ_DIPG01000084.1:17733-18736 GCF_002426325.1 Syntrophomonas sp. UBA5494
AAATGTTGCGGGGCCGGCCTTGACTCTGCTCAGCAAATACCGGGGCGGAGCGCCCCGGAGCGTCAGAACGGAGGCATTATATCCCAGGGTTATCCCGGGTTAAGGCACTATCCGGATTTGCTGCAAAGGGGTATCGTTGTCTCCCGGCAGCTCGGGCTGGTTGTCGGGTTCGTCCCCGGGTTCGTCATCTGCTTCGCCGCCGCCTTCGTTGCGCCGCTCATTATCATTCCTCTCATCCCCCTCGTCCTCAGGCGGAACGGGGTTAAGCCAGTCCGGCAGTTCCGGCAGCAGGGGAATTTCAAACTGATGCCAGTAGCAAATGATGCCGGGCTCGGTTCCCGATATAAAGGCCATCGATACCGGCCGGGGGCAGGCTTCCACNNATATGGTCTTCCATCAAGTCCTCCCCCGACTCGATTGCAAAATGCCCCCCCACATCTTCATAAGCAGTTCTGCGGGGGATCGTACCGGTAACGTAGACCCCGGGCCGAATCTCAAGAGGTTTTTCGCTGTAACGGAACTGCGCCCCGGCGGCTGCGGCTTCAGCTTCAGAAAACGGGCAGCCCACCGCGAGCTTGTGACCCCCGGCTCCTATTGAATAGCGTTTAACGAATATTCCGGGATGGGCGGTTACAGGGCGGGATCCGATCTGTTTGAGCAAAGCGACCAAAGCCCCGCAGTGATCGTAGTGACCATGGCTGATCACGATTTCTTCAATATCCTTTAAGGGCATTTTTAGCTGAGCGCTGTTGACGAACAAGGCGTCGCGGTGACCGGTGTCGAACAGCAGCGGATAGCCGTCAATCGTTATCAGGGCCGAGAAGCCCCACTCCCCGATCAAAGCCATAGCGGAAGTGGTGTTTTCCACCAGTATGGTCAGCTCAATCTTCACTGCCAAGCCTCGCAATCGTTGTTATTTATGTTTATGGTATTTATTTATTATACTGGTTAATTCCTTCTGATGCCTTATCCTGAGCAAAAAATGTTGCGGGGCCGGCCTTGA
>NZ_DIPG01000084.1:19103-30956 GCF_002426325.1 Syntrophomonas sp. UBA5494
ACCGGCCGGGGGCAGGCTTCCACCGCCACCAATCCACTGTCCATACAAATATTCAGCCGTTTGATGCCCTCGGGCCGGGGAAAATCGGAGGGCTGAAAGGCCGCCCCGGCCATGCCCAGGAAGTTGGCCCAAATGGGTCCGGCCACCACTCCGCCGGACTGGTTGACCTGGCGGTTGTCGTCGTAGCCTACCCAGACCGCGCAGCATAGATAGGGGGTGTAGCCCACAAACCAGGCGTCTTTGAACTCGTCGGTGGTGCCGGTCTTGCCCGCGCAGGGCCGGCCTACTGCAGATCTCAAATGGGCTCCGGTGCCTCCGCTCTGCATGACCCCGGTGAGCATATCGGTGATCAAATAGGCAGTGTTGACAGAGACGGATCGTTTCTGCTGAGTCCGGTTCTCTTCCATGACTTTGCCATTGGAGTCCACAACTTTAATGATCGAATAGGGCGCGCTGTAAACCCCTTTGTTGGCGAAGGCCGCATACCCGGCCGCCATCTGCAGCGGGGTCACTTCGGTAGACCCCAGCGGGAGGGATAGCACCGGCTTAATGCCTGAAAAACCGAAATTTTCGGCGTAGCGGGCCACCCTGGCCGGTCCCAGGCGCTCATTCAGGGTTACCGCCACCACATTGTCAGATTTCATCACCGCTTCTTTTAGTGTAAAATCGCGCCAGTGGTAGGGCTCATCCCCGTAATCAGTAGGCTTGTAGGGCGGACTTCCGGCCACCGGGAACTCCACTTCCTCACAGGGTATCATATCGGCCTGGGTCCATCCGGAAGACAGGGCCAGGGAGTACATGAAGGGCTTGAATGTGGAACCGGGCTGCCGGGTGGCAAAAACTCGGTTGTAACTGGATTGCGTAAAATCCCGCCCTCCCACCATGGCGCGGATCTGCCCGTTGCTGACATCAACCGCCACCAGTGCCCCTTGCAGGGCCTCTGGACGGCCTTTCATCCCCTGGGCCAGGGCCCGCTCGGCAGCCTGCTGCATGGTCAGATCCAGGGTGGTATAGACCTTGAGCCCGCCTTGAAAAACCATATTCTCCCCATACTGCTTGATCAGATATTCCCTTATCATAGCCACAAAATAGGGAGCGTCTCCGATAATGGCATGGTCCCGTTTGTACTTAAGCGGCTGTTGGGCGATGCTGTCTCTCTCCGCCTGGGTTATATAGCCTTCAGCCGCCATGCGTTCCAGGACCACCTCCTGCCGGGCTTTGGCCCGGTCAGGATGCACATACGGGTCAAAACCGGAAGGATAATTAGGCAGTCCGGCCAGCAAAGTGGATTCGGGCACAGTCAGCTGGCGGGCTTCCTTGCCGAAAAAGGTGCGCGCCGCTACTTCTATGCCGGTAGCACCCTGGCCGAAATAGATGGAATTACAGTACAGCGCCAGTATCTCGTCTTTGCTGTATTTCCGTTCGAGAATAATAGTGTACCATAGTTCCTTAATTTTTCGGGTCAGGGTGCGTTCATTGGTAAGATATAATATCTTCGCGGTCTGCTGGGTGATGGTGCTGCCCCCTGCCACTACCTCGCCGGCTTTGATGTCGGCTATTAAGGCCCGCAATATGCCGGCCGGGTCCACGCCGTGATGGCTGTAGAAATTTTTGTCTTCCACCGCGATGACCGCCTTTTTAAAAGAATCAGGTATATCCTCCAAAGGGATCACGATCTGATTCTCACTGCTCAAGCCTTTAATGACTTTGCCGTTGACATCATAGACCACGCTGGGCTGGGGTACCTGAAAAGCCGGCAGCTGCAGGCTGAATCCGCTGCTCACCACTACAAAAATCAGGATGTATAGCCACAATAGGCGCTTCCGGGTCATGATACCACTCCTTCTTACCTAAAAATACCCATTTATGGATGGTTTCATTCCCGGATAAAGGCCTTACAGGGCCGCACTATTGACAAGCCCCCCCAATCGGGTTATAAATTAAAAGAATCTTACTTGGAAAGGCGGTGGTGGATAATGGAACCCATACCTTTACGAAAATCCTTTTCTTCATTTGGTAAATATAATAATGCATGGGGGATTAACTGCCGCTGCTTTACGGTCATGTAATCCTCCGCAAAAGGAGGGTTGAACATGATCAAAACCTATTATTTCAGCCACGAACAGCAAACCGTCTGGCATGATGTCGATTTGTCTCAATTAGATCAACTGCTGGCCTCGAGGGAAAGCCTGTTATGGATTGACCTCTATGACTGCGCTGCCAGTGAGCTCCACTATATCGGCGATTTATTCCAATTCCATCCCCTGGCCCTGGAAGACTGTTTACAGGAGAGCCCCCGGGCTAAACTGGACCGTTACGATGATTATTATTTCTTCGTTTTCCATGGCTTGCGCTATTTTGAAGAAGCTGAGGAAGAAGACGAGATTACCAGTATTGAGCTGGATGTATTCATGGGCCCCAATTATATAGTGACAATACACCCGGTGGCATTGACCGCGGTGGGAAAAGTGGCCCGGGTATGCCTCAAGGAAGGCAATTACATGGATATGGGTCCCGAGCACCTGTTATACCGGATTGTGGACAACATGGTAGATGAGTGTTTCCCTATTATAGAGCGGCTGGGAGAGAGGATCGACGACCTGGAAGACAACATCTTTATTCATCGCGGGCAGGAGATCACCGAGGAAATACTGGCGCTTAAGACCACCATCATCCTCTTGCGCAAGGTGATGATTCCCCAGCGGCGCATCTTCGGGAGCATTAACGGCTATTATTCCTTCCTGGTCAACGAGGAAAACCGGCCTTATTACCTGGACCTGGTCGATCACATGGACAGCATACTGGACACGGCCAGCACCTACCGTGATCTTATAAACAGCTCGACTGAAACTTATTACTCCATCATAAATGGACGCACCAGTGAAATCATAACGGTTCTGACCATTATTTCGATAGTCATGATGCCCCTGACGGTGATAACCAGTTTTTACGGCATGAACCTGAATTATCTTCCCGGGGCGGGCAGCGATTCCTTTGTGTGGGTTCTCACCCTGGGCATGATCACCCTGGTAGGCGGCATGCTGATGTTTTTCCGCTACCGCCGCTGGATTTGAAAGGCACGGCCAAAAAGACAGGGGGACGAAAGAACCGTCCCCCTGTCTTTTCTCCCTGTCTTTTTATGAATATTTAACGCATATGTTGGTCAAGAGCTCGGCTACATCCTGAGTGTAGTCCTGGGCCATTTCGATGTGCTCGTATACTTCTCTCCATTTGATAATCGAAATCGGGTCGTCTTCATGGTTCTCAAACAGCGAAGCCACGCCGGTGCGATACAGTGAGTCCTGTTTTCTCTCCAATTTGGAAATCTCATCGCAGATGCTCAAGATTTCTTTTTTATTGCGTTCCACTTTATCCAGCATGCCAAACGCGTCCTGCTGCAGGTGCAGGGATTCGGTTAAGACCCGCACCATTTCCTTGACCCGCTCATCCGGTTCACCGGCTTTATACAGAATCATCCGGTCTATGATCCCGGTGATATAATCCATAGTGGTGGACAGCTTTTGCGACAACTGAAAAGCGTCCTCTTTGTCAAAAGGCAGGATAAAGCTGGTGTTCAAATGTCTTACCAGGTCTTCTATAATGCGGTCGCCTTCATGCTCCAGGGCGGTCAATTTGGCCATTTTTATGTCCAGATCGGCATAATTGTTTACAACCTCTTCCAGGATGGCGCCGCCTCTTACCACCACCCGGGCGCTTTCGTTGAATAGCATAAATAGTTCTTCATCTTTTCTGCCAAAAAGCCGCATAACCAATCCCCCTACTTGAATCCCGGGACTCTATATATTCAAGAATTATAACATAAATTGGAACATCTGCACCAAGTATACATAACGCACGGTTTATTATTACAGTCTGCGCATATATTCCGGGCGTAAATATTCTGAATTATGGCGCTTGATAACTTCATCGATCAAGCGCAGGATTTTCTGTTTATCCTCCGGCAAACGCCCTTTGATCGCCAGATAATTGGAGGCATGATTGCTGCGGAATTCGCAATCGGTGACCTCCAGATTTTCGATGATGAGACGCAGTTCCTCCAGGATCTCAAAGGGCTGCGGCACCTCAAATTTGCCCTGCTGAATCTGTTTATATAGCACCGTGCCTTGAACCGGCATTATGGTGAGGGCCGCGATATAATCGGGGTTGATCTCATTGCAAATCTGGGCGCTTTTTATGGCATGGTCCACTGCTTGGGGGGTGCGCCCGGCCAATCCCAGAACCAGAGTAACCGACAGCGGTATCCCGGCTTCCCGGACTTTTCGGCCCGCTTCCACCATCTCCTCGTAGGTAACCCCTTTGCATATCGACTTCAATAGTTCTTTATCACCGGTCTCCACTCCCAGATAGGCCATGTTGAGGCCGTGCTCGCTCAGGGTCTTCAAATCCTGCGGCGTTTTCTTGAGAATGCTGTCCGGACTGGTGTAAATGCCCACATGCCTTAACTCAGGGAAGTGCCGGTGTAATTCATCCAGGATGGTGATCAGGTCCGCGGTATCCATGGCCAAAGCATCGCCATCGGCCAAAAATACCTTTTCTACCTGTTGAAAATACAATTTGGCCATGCGAATATCGGCTATTATTTCCTTTATATCCCTCACCCGGTACTTCTTGCCTTTATACATTCCGCAGAAGGTGCATTTATTATGGCTGCAACCGACCGTGCATTGCAGTATATAACTGTTAGCTTCACTGGGTGGCCTATATATATCGCCTTCGTATCTCATTTTTTAAACCTCCGCTCAATATACTTATTAGTTTATTCTAAATTAATCATTTGTGAAGTCCTTACATTTTACCGTATTAATACCGGCTATATTCTCCGCCCATTTTCAAAAAATATAATGGATGCGAGTTTTTAAAAAAGGAGGTTGAGTTGTGAGTCGTAAAAGAAGCATAATGTCGGACCGCCTCAAATATGAAATTGCCAAGGAATTGGGTGTAGCCGATATTGTCTCAAGCGAGGGCTGGGGAGCGGTCAGCTCCCGAAACTGTGGGAATATCGTGGCCAAAGCGATCGAAATAGCGGAGCGTAACATTGCCAGCCAGCACAGCTACTAACACCGACGCAGACTCGCATTCACGGGGGGACAACCCCCGTTTTTATTTGGCCTGACGCAGCTGGAAATGACAATTGGGAACGGTCCTTTTCGTCACCTTCCCTGCCATTACTCATCTTCCTTTTCTTTCACATAGATGTTTTCGGTTTTGGGGCCCAGGATTTTATCGACATTGATGAGATTGCCGAAGACCAGAACCAATACCGTAAAAATGGCCGCACCTGCTGTGACCGTAGTCAGCCCTGCTCCTAAAAGCATTCCCAGGATGGCGGTCAACCACAGGCCGGCGGCCGCGCCGGTGCCGCGCACCTCTTTGTTATCCCCCAACCAGATCAAACCGCTGCCGATGAAGCCCAGGGCAGAAATAACCTGTGCGGCCAAACGGCCGGGATCCACATTTCCGGGGAGGACAAACAATTTGAAAAACTCGGTGGATACCACCGACATGAGGGCGCTTCCCATAGCCACCAGGGCAAACAGGCGCGCCCCCGGATCCGACCTGGAAGCCTTGCCTATAATGATGCCTAACAAACCGGCAGCGGCAATTCTGACCACCGCCATTATTAACATTATACGATTACCTGGTAATTGGGGGCTTCCTTACTTATGGCTATATCGTGGGGATGACTTTCCACCAGGCCTGCATTGGTAATGCGGATAAACCGGGTTTTGGCTTTCATATCATATAGATTGGCCACCCCGCAGTAGCCCATACTGGCACGAAGGCCTCCCACCAGTTGGAAGATGGTGTCGGATACATAGCCGCGGTAAGGCACCCGTCCCTCAATGCCCTCCGGAACCAGTTTCTGCTGGCCTTCCTGGAAGTAGCGGTCACTGCTGCCTTCACACATTGCCCCCAGAGAACCCATACCCCGGTAGATTTTATAGCTGCGGCCCTGTAATATAACGGTATCGCCAGGGCTTTCATCAGTTCCGGCAAAGAGATTCCCCAGCATGACTACATCTGCGCCGGCCGCGATGGCTTTGGCAATATCCCCGGAGAATTTAACTCCCCCATCAGCGATAATGGGTGTATCATAACGGCCCGCTACTGCAGAACAATCGGCAATGGCGGTAATCTGCGGCACTCCGATGCCGGCTATAACCCTGGTGGTGCAGATGGAGCCTGGCCCCATTCCCACCTTGATGGCATCGGCCCCGGCTTTTATCAGATCCTCGGTGGCCTCTGCAGTGGCCACATTACCGGCAATCAAGTCCAGGTCGGGATAATTGTTTTTGATGGTTTCGACCATTCTTACCACATCCATGGAATGGCCATGCGCCGTATCCACTACCACCACGTCCGCCCCGGCGTGCTTTAATGCTTCGACCCGCTGCAGGGTGTCGGCGGTTATGCCTACCGCAGCCCCCACCAGGAGCCGGCCCCGGCTATCTTTGGCTGAATTGGGGTATTTATAGGCTTTTTCGATATCCTTGATGGTGATCAGGCCTTTGAGGTTGAAGTCCTCATCCACCAGGGGCAGCTTCTCGATTTTGTATTTGCGCAGGATCTCCAGGGCCCCTTCCATGGTGGTTCCTACCGGAGCCGTCACCAGCCTTTCGCTGGTCATGGCGTCGCCTATCAAACGGTCAAAATCGGTTTCAAAGCGAATGTCGCGGTTGGTTATGATCCCCACCAGGCGGGGGCCCTCAGTAACCGGCACCCCGGAAATGTGATAGTGTTCCATGATGTCCAGGGCATCCCTGATCTTATCCGTAGGTGATAAAAAGAAAGGGTCGGTTATGACGCCGTGTTCGGAGCGCTTCACCCGATCAACCATCTTGGCCTGGGCTTCGATGCTCATGTTTTTGTGAATGATGCCAATGCCTCCCTCGCGGGCTACCGCTATAGCCATGCGCGATTCGGTGACAGTGTCCATCCCGGCGCTCATGATGGGAATCTCCAGGCGAATCCTTTTGGTCAGCCGGGTAGAAACGTCAACCTTATTAGGTAATACCTCAGAGCGCCCGGGTATTAGTAACACATCGTCAAAAGTGAGACCCTCTTTAGCAAACTTATCGGTCATGTTGTGCGGCCTCCTCATAAAATTTAACATATATTATCCTATTCGCCGGGAATTTTCAAGGCATGCGGCTGTTAAGGTTATGTAAAAAGTCTTTAGCCGGGTTGAATTCCCAACCCGGCCCCGAATTAAAAATTTAATCGCCGCCTTGTACCGAACTGATGCCATAGCGGTAAAAATGCTCATAAAGAGATTCCATAGTTTCCTTTTTGACCTTCATCCGCTGCGCGGCCTCCTCAGTGCCGAGGCCCTGAGCAATGGCCTCGATGAGCTGGTCATGGCCGATCCCCGCCTCACGGCACATATCCTGCAGTGACGGTATTCTGCTCCAGGGCGGGAAGGAACCCTGTTGAATGTCGGATTCTTTCATCGATCAACCCCCTTTTTCACTAGCATGCCCGAATCACTGCAGGACCATAAAAAAAGGGGCTGCCGCCCTTCTAGAGCGGTAAGCCCCGTTTTAAGCCGGTTTACATAGAGCTGTTCTTCAATCGCATATGGGTGTGATCCAGTTCCACTACTATAACCTCCCGGCCCACCTTCTTTATAGCCTCCCAGGGGATCACCAGCTTTTGCCTGTCGGCCCAGAAAGTAAAGGCATTGCCCCGGTTGGGGAGGATGATAGAAATAATGCGGCCGTTCTCCTCGTCGATGAGCATATCCGAATCGCCAACGGTGCCCATTCTCATGCCGTCATAGATATTGACCATTTCTTTGCCCACCAATTCATTTAAACGCATTCATCAGCCCTCCTACAGGCCGGTATGCCCAAATCCTCCCGCTCCGCGTTCGGTCTCGTCCAAACTCTCGCTTATCACCAGCTGTGGTCTTTCCACTTTGGTAAAAATCATTTGGGCGATCCGGTCCCCTCTTTTCACAATATACTCTTTGTCCCCCAGGTTTATGACGATTAGCATGATTTCCCCGCGATAATCGGCGTCGATGGTTCCCGGGGTGTTCAGCAAGGTGATGCCATGCTTTAAGGCCAGTCCGCTGCGCGGCCTGATTTGGGCTTCATAGCCTTCGGGGATGGCTACGGCAATACCGGTGGGAATCAGTTTGACCCTGCCGGGAGCAATGCTCTCCGGCTCCTGGTTGGCGGCATGCAGATCAACCCCCGAAGAACCCGGAGTCATGTACTGCGGCCAGGGCAGGTCATAAGAATGCAGGCGTTTGATCAATACCTCCACAGATAAATTCTCCTCTCCAAATCGGCTTATCGGCAAGTGATTCAGGGCCGATGACGAAAATCGCCCAGGGCGGGGGCATCATTACGCTTTGCCAGGGCGGTCGGGGCCTTGCCGCCATACAACCGGGCCCGGGGCATTCTTATCCCTTATCTTTTGCAAGTTATCCAGTGCTCGTCAAAAGCTTTCTCCACCTGGTTAAGGGTCTCCTGGGGTGCAATGGCCGCCAGTGAAAAAGGCTCTCTGTCCAGGAGGGTTTGGGCCAGTTCATGCACCATATCGGCATTGACCGCCAGTATCCTGGACATGATCTCTTCCGGGGGATGCACCTCTCCGTACATGATTATCGATTTGCCCAGCCGGCTCATGCGGTTCATCACATTCTCCAGTCCTAAATACATGCTGGATTTGATCAGCTGCTGGGTTCTTTCCAGTTCCAGTACGGTGATGCCCTGCTGCAAAAAGCTCCTGATCTCACGGTACAGGGCCTCGAAGCAGGTGTCTATCCGGCCGGGGCCAGTGCCGATATATATGGAATAGGCCCCGCTATCTGAATAGGAGGCGGGATATGAGTAGACTGAATAGGCCAGTCCCAGCTCTTCGCGCAGGGATTGGAACAGCCTGGAACTCATGCCTCCTCCGAATATGTTATTCATGATGTTTAAGGCATGCCGTCTCTCGTCGAAATAGGTGATTCCCGGCACTCCGATACAGATCTGCACCTGTTCGGTGGCTTTGTCCACCAGATTGGTAAAACAATGATAGGACTGCGGGGCGGCATGGTTCATATTAAACCCTGAAGAGGGCTGTTCGTCAAGGTGCTGGCAAACGGCGTCTTTAACCTGCTGGGCGTTGATGTTGCCGGCCACCGCAATCACCATGTTGCCGGGCTGATAGTGATCCTGGTAGAAATCGCAGATATTCTTGTGGTCAAAAGCGGAGACCGAATCCTTGGTGCCTAGAATGGGGGAACCCAGGGGGTGTTCGGACCACATGCGGCGCGAGAAAACATCGTGTATGAGGTCGTCGGGAGTGTCTTCATACATGTGGATCTCTTCAATGATGACATTCTTCTCGTTTTCAAAGTCACGGGAGGCGAATTTGGCCTTAAAAAGCATATCAAAAAGTATATCCATGGCCATGGGAAGATGCTCGTCCAGGGTACGGGCGTACAAACAGGTGTATTCTTTGGCGGTGAAGGCGTTGAGCTGCCCCCCGATGCTTTCGAAACTCTCGGCAATATCACGGGCTGACCGGCTCTCAGTGCCTTTAAACAGCATGTGTTCGATAAAATGAGCGGCTCCCTTCATATGCTCGGGTTCATGCCGGGATCCCACCCGTATATATATGCCAATGGCAACTGAGCGGACATAGGGAATTTCTTCGGTGACTAAAAAACAGCCATTATCAAGCCTACAACTATTAATCACGCCTATACCTCCAGCTAATTTATGGGTCGTTTTCAACCGAGCCGGGAAAAATACCCCAGCGCCGGGCCAGCCCGTTGAGCATGCGGACCGCCCAACCTGGTCTCTGCCTGTATTCGGCCTCGGTCCGCAGATTGGCTTCAGCCATAGGCTTGCCCTCCACATATACCTTTAGCGTTCCCAAATTTTGATTTTTTGCCACAGGTGCCTTTATATCATAGTTCAATAATACCCTTTTTTCAACATTAAGCTGGGAGTCCCCCAGCCACAGGTAAATATCGCGGTCGGGATAAACCGGGACGCTGTTCTCCCGGCCGCCTTCCAGGGCTAGTTCTTTAAAAGGCTCGGCTTTGTCTACCACCAGAACCGGGCCGGTATGATTGAAGCCGTAGTCCAGAAGACGTTTGCAATCCCCGCTGCGGTCATAAGAATTCAAGGCCACCGCGATCAGCTGGCGCTCCTGCCGGGTGGCCGAGGCTACCAAACACTTGCCGGCGGCGTTGGTGGTGCCGGTTTTGATGCCGTCTGCTCCGGCATAGCTGGAGAGCAGCGTGTTGGTATTATTGAGCAACAGGGCTTCCCGGTAGTCAGGGTGCTTAAAGTAGCCCTGTTTGCTGCCTACCAGGGGTTTCAGGACGGGGTCGGTCATCAGGTAGCGTCCGATAACCGCCTGATCGTAAGCCGTACTGTGCTGCTTGTTGCCAGGAAGTCCGGAAGCGTTTTCATAGCGGGTGTGAACCGCTCCGATGGCAAAGGCTTTTACTGACATCAGGTGGGCAAACAGCATTTCGTCGCCGGCCACATGTTCAGCCAGGACGACTGCGGCATCATTGGCGGAACGCAAGAGGGCCGCCTTCAACAGCTCTTCCACAGTCAGTGTGGCGCCTGCTCTCAAACCGATAGTGTATTCCAGGGTTTTATCCGCATGCTGGCTCACCACCGCGGTTTCGTTGAGCCCGGCGTATTCCACCGCCAGAATGGCGGTCATCATCTTGGTGGTGCTGGCCACCTGGCGTTTCTCATCCATGTTGCGCCCGTACAGAACCTGGCCGCTGGCAGAGTCCAGGAGACAGACGTATTTTGAGGTGGTGGCCGGGGCTGCCAGGGCCGGCTCCGGTTGGCACAGACCGGCCAGTATCATGGCTGCCAGCGCCGTAATCATTATTATTATGCAGCTTCTTCTCATTCTGTTCCCACCCATGTTATGGCTGCTGTTCGGGAGAAGCCAGCAGCTCCTCAATGGTCATCATTTTATAGCCCTGCTGGTTCAGGCCGGCCAGGATCTCAGGCAGTGCTTTAACGGTGGGTTCGGTGGGATGCATGAGGATAATGGCGTCATTATGGACCTTTTTCATGACCCGCTCAACGATGACCTGCGGAGCCGGCTTCTGCCAGTCGATGGTATCCACGCTCCACATGATATATTGGTAGCCCGCGGCGTTCACCGCTGCAACCAGGGAGGGGTTTTTTTCCCCATAAGGAGGTGCAAAGAACTGGCTTTTCTTGCCGGTGGCCGCGAAGATGACATCTTCAGCCTGTTTGATCTGCTCCTGTACCTGGGCCGCCTTGAGGCTGTTGAAGTGAACATGCTTGTAGCCGTGGTTTTGTATGCTGTGATCGGCCGCCGCTATGGTTTTCATCAGTTCAGGATTGTTCTCCGCCCAGCTCCCGGTTACAAAAAAGGTGGCCCGGGCGTTGCTTTTCTGCAAGGCTTCCAGCATAGCCGGTATGTATTCTCCCCCCCAGTCTACATTGACGGTGACAGCCACCGCCTTGCTCCCGGTTGAGCCCTGATAGATAGCGCCGCTGCCGCTGGCGGCCATCTCGCCTCCCCCATCCGAGGCGGCAAGAAATGAGCTTATGCCCAGGACAAAAACCAACCCCACTATGATGCCCAACCTTTTCCAGGAAAAATAAAATATTCTCATTTAGACCTCCCCATGATTTTAACCCATAAGTGACTGCCGCCCAATCCAGCTTTGATGATCACCGGCCCATCCTTATTATTTATGAAACACAGGTCCAAGTCGGGATAGGATACGGTGGCATCACGCCCCTCCGGAACATAGCGCACCGCTTTACTGTGGGCGTGACGCTCCTCAATTTTCAGACCGGCGTCTAAGGCGGCGTTATAGAG
>NZ_DIPG01000084.1:31216-32505 GCF_002426325.1 Syntrophomonas sp. UBA5494
TTGCTGATGCCCCGGGCAGCCAGTGCTATATTATTATGGCGGTGAACGCTGCCGCTCACCCAGGTTTCATAATGACCCACTGCCTGAGAGATCGCAGCCAGTTCCAGGCTGCTGTGTTTAGGGCTGATCGGCAGCAGGGGCAGCTCCAGCTGCGCCCCCGGCGGCGCCTTCATAATCAACTGCTGGCAGTTGACTACGTCGAGTAGATTGCCGGATTGTTCAGCGATGATTTTGCCGGTGGCTTTATCGATGCGGGGTTCAAGCGGATAGCTGTGATACTGCATGGCCAGCTCCATCACCACCTGATGCACTTCGGCCGGCAACAGCCTCTCCACTTGCTGGCCGCCCATGGTAACTCCGGGCTTGACCCCGTTTATATCCCGCTCTAAATCGTCTAACCACACAGCCAGGGAGGAAAAACTGATAAAAAAGGCCATTAACACCAGTGATTTGGCATTTCTTTTGAGAAAACCAAGATATTTCTTTACAACCGCTACCACCTTCTCCCGGAGTCCTCTTACCATACATATTCGCTTGGGCCGGCGGCTATGCCCATCAAGTATATGCCCCAGATCGGCCCGATGATATTAAGCCTGTCAGCGCGGTTAGAAAACAATCTCTGCAGAAAATGCAAATAAACCGAGAATTTCTCGGTTTACTTGAGTAGCGTGTTTTTTATTTTACTCAGTTCTTGGCCGCACTCTTCAACACCGCTTTGCGGGAGAGGTTGACCCGGCCTTGTTTATCGATTTCGGTCACTTTGACCAGGATCTGATCGCCGATATCGACCACATCTTTCACCTTGTTGACCCGCTCTTCGGCTAACTGCGAGATGTGCACCAGGCCTTCTTTGCCCTGGCTGCCCAGAACTCCGGGGATAATCTCCACAAAAGCGCCGAAGTCCATGATGCGCTTGACGGTGCCCATATAGGTCTTGCCTACTTCGACCTCAGCGATGATGGACTCGATCAGGGCTTTGGCCTTTTGGGCGGCTTCACCGTCGGTGGCCATGATGTATAAGGTGCCGTCGTCTTCAATGTCGATCTTGCAGCCGGTTTCATCAACTATTTTGTGGATGACTTTGCCGCCGGGGCCGATCACCTCCCGGATCTTATCGGTGGGGATCATCATCTTGGTCAGGCGCGGGGCATAGGGGGACAGTTCCTTATTAGGTTCGGAAATGGCCTCCAGCATCTTGCCCATTATGAACATGCGGCCTTCTTTGGCCTGTGCCATAGCGGATTCCACCACCTGGCGGCTCACCCCGCCGATCTTGATATCCATCTGCA
>NZ_DIPG01000084.1:32696-33805 GCF_002426325.1 Syntrophomonas sp. UBA5494
ATGGCGAAACGATCCTCTACCTTGACCAAGCCCATGGCGATGCCTGATACCGGCCGTTTGATGGGTACCCCGGCGTGCATCAGAGCCAGGGTGCTGCCGCACACGCTGCCCATGGAGCTGGAGCCGTTCGATTCCAGAACCTCGGATACCACGCGAATGGTGTAGGGAAAATCCGGCTCAGACGGTATTACCGCCAGCAAAGCCCGTTCCGCCAGGGCGCCGTGCCCGATTTCTCTGCGGCCCGGGCCGCGCATCGGCCTGACCTCTCCCACACTGAAGGGCGGGAAGTTATAATGATGGATGTAGCGCTTGGTCTCTTCTATGCCCAATCCGTCCAGGCGCTGTTCTTCACTCATGCCGCCCAGGGTGGCTACCGACAGTACCTGAGTCTGCCCCCGGGTGAACAAGCCGGAGCCATGCGGTCTGGGCAGGAAGCCCACCTCACAGCTGACCGGTCTGATTTCATTCAATTTACGGCCGTCGACACGTTCGCCGTCCTCCAGGGCCATTTTGCGCACGATTTCTTTCATCATGGCGTCGACCAGGGAGCCCACTTGTTTGAGCTGTTCCGGGTAAATCTCGGCAAAATGCTCGAGGATGCTGTCATGGGCCTTGTCCATATCAGCTTCGCGGGCTTTTTTATCGGGATTGCGCACCGCTTGATTGAGAATGTCATAAGCATAAGCCCTCACTGCGGCGTCCATCTCTTCATCCACCTGAGGCAGGACTACCTCCATTTTGGGCTGCTCCAGTGCGGCTATGATCGGCTCCTGGAAGGCCACGATCTTTTTGATTTCTTCGTGAGCGAAGAAGATGGCGTCGATCATGGTCTGTTCAGGCACTTCGTTGGCGCTGCCCTCCACCATCATGATGGCTTCTTTGGTTCCGGCCACTGCCATGTGCAGGTCAGTATTGCGGGACTGCTCAACCGTGGGGTTGATCACCAGCTGTCCGTCCACCAGCCCTACGATAACTGCAGCCAGGGGGCCATTGAAGGGGATATTGGAGACGCCTAAAGCCAAGGATGCCCCGATGATAGCGGTGACATCAGGGGTATTATCCTTGTCCACCGACAGGACAGTGGCTACCACATGAATGTCATTTTTATA
>NZ_DIPG01000084.1:33950-35889 GCF_002426325.1 Syntrophomonas sp. UBA5494
GGGCGAATGGGGCGGTCGATCTGGCGTGCCGAAAGCGTGGCCAGTTCGGTAGCTCTGCCTTCACGTTTTATAAAGCCACCCGGAATCTTACCGGCGGCATACTGTTTTTCTTCGTAATCTACCGTAAGCGGGAAAAAATCAATGCCTTCCCGGGGCTCTTTGGAGACCGTGGCGGTAACCAGTACAACCGTGTCACCGTACCTCACCAGAGCTGCGCCATTGGCCTGTTTGGCTACCTGCCCGATTTCAACCACCAGGGATCGACCTGCTATTTCTGTTGTATATCGATTGACGATTTTCTTTTCCTCCTTTCTAATATGCCAAGCATATAAAGTGAAAGAGCGGCATGCCGCTCTTTATCTGCGTAAACCCAACCGGGTAACGATGGCGCGATACCGGTCAAAGTTCTTGTTCTTCAGATAATCCAATAAAGACCGCCTCTGCCCGACCATTTTGAGCAGCCCGCGCCGGGAGTGGAAGTCTTTTTTATTGGCTTTTAGATGTTCGTTCAAGTAGTTGATGCGTTCCGTTAAGATGGCAATCTGTACCTCGGGGGAGCCGGTATCGCTTTCATGAACCTGAAAGGTTTTGATCAGTTCCTGTTTTCTTTCCGGTGATAATGACAAGTTGTTTCACCTCCTTTTTGCCCTTAATCGCCATAAACCAAGCGCAGCGTCGGTGACTCGCAACCCTAGTCTATGGTTCCGTCCCGTTGTAAAGCTGATTGTCCGCCTCCAGGCAAACACCTATTAGCCTCATTATTGATTATTCCAGCGGGACTTAGCTATTATACCTTTTGGCCATTGGCCAAGGTAAATTGTAGCACAGCAGATTCAAAATGTAAACGCACGACTGTATTGATCGAAGACGGTGAGGCTCTCGGCGGCCCGGTCGCGGTCCAACCCGATTTGCTCTGCCAGCGCCTCGATGCTGTTAAACTTTTGCTCATTGCGCAGTTTTTTGACAAAGTGGAGCCTCAGTAGACTCCCGTAGAGGTCGCCCTCATAATCGAGGAGGTGGGCCTCTATAACTACCGGATAGTCTGGATGAAAGGTGGGTTTGCTGCCGATGTTCACCACCGCTTTAACGGTCTTCTCCCCGGTACGGGCCCAGGCCGCATATACGCCTTTGCCGGGGATAACCAGGTCGGAATCGACCCCCAGATTGGCAGTGGGAAAGCCGATTTGGCGTCCCCTTTTTTCTCCCTCAATGACCCGGCCTTCCACCATGGGCAGGTAACCCAGCATCTCTCCGGCCAGTTCTATGTCCCCGGACTCAATGGCCCGGCGGATCAGGGTGCTGGAGATAACCTCGCCCTGATATTTAACCGGGGGAATGATGTAGGTGGCAAAACCATAACGCTTTCCAAAATCCTGAAGCATATCCGGGGTCCCCGCTCCTTTAAAACCGAAAGAATAGTTAAAACCTACAAACACCGCCTTTACCGCCAGTCGATCAACCAGAATGCCTTTGACGAATGCTTCGGGGCTCAAGCGGGCCATCTCTGTGAAGAAAGAGTTGTAGATCAACAGGTCTAAGCCCAGTCCTGCCAATAATTCTGATTTTATCTTCGGGGTGACCAGGAGTTTCAAGTCTTTCTGAGGAAACAACACCTTCATGGGATGAGGATCAAAAATAAAGGCAGCAGCCACACCGTGGTTGGTTTTAGCCATTTTGACAACATCATTCATCAATTGCTGATGGCCGCGATGCAGGCCGTCAAAATTGCCTAAAGCCAGATACAACGGTTTTCCATCACTGCGAAAATTTTCAATCTCTCTTACAATCTGCATTACTCGGTTCCCTCCGGTCATAGTATCAATGAAATACTTTGCAAGGTATTAAGCAGGGTCCTGCCGGCGAGGCTTTCAGGCGTCCAATGCCAGCCATCAGGCCCTGGCGGTTATGGATAATTACCAGCGGAGCGGCTTCCCCGCCG
>NZ_DIPG01000084.1:36054-40331 GCF_002426325.1 Syntrophomonas sp. UBA5494
GATAATTCGGCCAGTCTGGAAAGGGATAATCAACGGGCAGCAACATCCTGGAAAGATCTCCCGGCCCTGAAATAATATCGTCTAAAGACGAGGCCGCTGCGATACTAAAGCAACCGTCCTCCATGCGCCGCAAAGCCTGCAAATAAGCCCCGGTTCCTAATTTATCGCCGATATCGCGGCACAGGCTGCGGATATAAGTACCGGGCGAACACACCACATCCAGGCTAACGAGTGGCAATCCTTGATGCTGGCTGACGGAGAGCAGGGTCATGCCGTAGATAATGACCTGCCGCGGCGGGCGCTCCACTACTTCACCTTTTCTGGCCAATTCATACAGACGCCGGCCCTGATGATGAAGTGCGGAATACATGGGAGGCACCTGGTCTATGGCGCCGCTAAACCCCGCCAGGATTTCCTGCAGGGCCTGGAGGTCAAAATCACTGTGCCCGGTGAGGGTTATCTCCCCCCAGGCATCCTCGGTATCAGAGGTTCCACCCAGACACATTCCGGCCTGATATCGTTTGCGGCTTTTTTCGATTAAGCTGATAACCCGGGTGGCGTTGCCGATGGCGACCGGTAATACCCCGGTAGCCATGGGATCAAGTGTACCCAGATGCCCAATCCTGGTTTTTTTAGGCAAGACCTTTTTTATCCGCCGCAGCACATCGAATGAGGTTAACCCGGCTGGTTTGTCGATGTTCAAGAAGCCATGCAACGCTCAGCACACATCCTTAATCCGGGCCAGGACCTGGGACATGACCGATTCCAGGCTTCCCTCAAAACTGGCCCCGGCAGCCAGCCGATGGCCTCCCCCGCCGAATTCGCGGGCCAGACTGGCTACATCCACCCTGCCCCGGGAGCGAAAACCGACCTTTACCCGGCCGGTTTCCACCTCTCTGAACAACAGGCCTACTTCCACCCCGGCGATCATACGGGTATAATTGATAATCCCCTCGGGATGATAATCCCGGGCGTCGGCCTGTTCCGCCTCGTCTAAAGTGAGGCACATCCAGGCTATCCGCCCATCCTCACTCAGGGACAGATGCTTTAGGGCATGTTTTAAAAGTAAAACCTCCCTGAGGGGCTTGGATTCGAACAGGTTGTTGCGGGCCAGGTCGACACTGGCCCCTCGTTTAAGCAATTCTGAAGCGATTTTCATGGTGAGGCTGGTGGTATTGCTGTTCAAAAACCGCCCTGTATCCATGATAATACCCGCGTAAAGGCAATTGGCCACATCCTCCGAAACCGGGATTTGCATGATGGCCAGCAGCTCATATATGATCTCGGCAGTGGCGGCCGCCTCCGGGTTCACATAGTTGTAATCGCCAAACAGGCTATTGCCGGGATGATGGTCGATATTGATGGTTACGGCCGCCTTCTGCAGGGCCTCACGCACCTCGTCGGACACCCGGCACTGGTCCGAGCAATCCAGGTATACTGCGGCGAACCCGGGTCTGTCTATGGGCAGCGGGGGCTTAATGCCGCCCCAATCGGGCAGATAGTGATATATGACCGGCACCGGGTTTTCAAGAATCATTTCCACTTTTTTCCCCAGCGTCTGCAGGGCTGACTGCAAACCCAGGATGGAGCCGATGCAGTCTCCGTCTGGAATGGCATGCCCGACCAGTACCAAATGATCGTATTGCAGCAGCTGCCCGGCAATTTCCTCTAATGGGTTCATGGCTTCTTCCCGGTTTCCTCATCCTGTTTGATCTCCTCCAGCAATGAGGAAATCCTGATGCCGTGTTCGATGGATTTGTCCAGGCGAAATTCCAGCTCCGGGGCATGACGAAGCTGAATTCCCTTGGCCAATTCGGTGCGTACAAAACCTTTGGCCTTTTCCAGAACCTTCATAGTCTGTTGTTGTTTTTCTTCATTGCCCAGTACGCTGATATGAATACGGGCATGTCCCAGATCCGGGCTGACATCGACCCGGGTGACCGACACTGTCGACAAGTCCACCCGGGGATCTTTGATCTGTTCCATCAGAATTTGGGCCAGAAAGCGCTGAATTTCCACTGACATTCTTTCCTGACGGCGTTTGGTCATAACAACATCCCCCTGTAATAGAACTCTTTCGGCTGCGTTGTTCTTTATAATTCGCGGGGTATCTCTTCAATGGTATAGGCCTCTATGACATCCCCTTCTTTGATATCGTTGAAGTCCTTGATGCCCATACCGCATTCATATCCTTCCGCCACCTCTTTGACATCGTCTTTGAATCGTTTCAAAGAGGACAGCTTGCCCTCATAAATAATGACCCCGTCGCGTAATACCCGCATCTCCGCATTGCGCAGGAATTTGCCCTCGTTGACGTAACATCCGGCGATGGTGCCGATATTGGGTACTTTGAAGGTGGCCCTGACTGCGGCCCGGCCCAGGAATTTCTCGCGGTATTCCGGTTCCAGAAGCCCGGCCATGGCCTTTTTCACCTCGTCGATGGCCTCGTAGATCACCCGGTACAGGCGAACATCGATCTGTTCATCCTCCGCATATTTGCGGGCTTTGCTGTCGGGGCGGACGTTAAAGCCGATGATGATGGCGTCCGAGGTAGAGGCCAGCATGACATCGCTTTCGGTTATGGCCCCCACCCCGGAGTGCAGAACCGTAACCTTGACTTCATCGGTGCTGAGTCTCAACAGCGATTGGGACAGGGCCTCCACTGAGCCCTGCACATCGCCCTTTATGATCAGGCGCAGCTCTTTCAGCTCGTGTTCCTGGATATGCTTGAAGAATTCATCCAGTGATACCCGGCTGCTCTGGCGCTGTTCTTCTATTTTCTTCTCGGTGAGGCGCAGACTGATTACTTCTTTGGCAACTTTTTCATCACAGACCTGTACTCTCCCCCCGGCTTCGGGCGGTTCGGACCAGCCCGTGATCTCCACCGGCATGGAAGGATAAGCCATTTCCACCCGGGCGCCGCGGTGGTCGTTCATGGCCCTGACCTTGCACAGACTGCTGCCGCTCAATATATAATCACCTATCCGCAAAGTTCCTTTCTGCACCAGCACGGTGGCCACCGGCCCCCGGCCCTTATCCAGCTTGCTCTCGATGACCACCCCTTCTGCGGCCCGGTCGGGGTTGGATTTGATATCATTCACCTCGGCCACAAGTAAAACCATCTCCAGAAGGTTGTCGATGCCTTCGCCGGTTTTAGCCGAGATGGGGACAAAAATAGTGTCTCCGCCCCATTCTTCCGGGACTATATTGTACTCGGTCAGCTGCTGCATAACCCGGTCCGGATTGGAGCCGGGCTTGTCGATCTTATTCACGGCTACCAGAAAGGGTACATCGGCCGCCCGGATATGATTGATAGCCTCCACGGTCTGCGGCATTACTCCATCGTCTGCGGCCACCACCAGGATTACAATATCAGTCAGGTTGGCCCCCCGGGCGCGCATGGCGGTAAAAGCCTCGTGGCCGGGGGTGTCGATGAAGGTTACCCGGTTGTTGTTCACTTTAACCTGATAAGCCCCGATGTGCTGGGTGATGCCTCCGGCTTCTCCGGAAACTACGTCGGCATGGCGGATCTTATCCAGAAGCGAGGTCTTGCCATGATCGACATGCCCCATGACGGTGACCACCGGCGGGCGCATAACCAGGCTTTCTTCGCTGTCAACGATCTCTTCCAGTATCTTCTCTTCTTCAGATAATGCTTTCTCTACCTTAACTTCATAGAGACTGGCCAGGATTTCGGCGGTCTCGAAGTCTATGGGCTGATTTATGGAAGCCATGACCCCCAGTTCCATCAAGCGCTTGACGATGTCCGCGGAACTGCGCCGCAGCTGCTCCGCCAGTTCCCTGACCGTGATGGGGGCTTCAATGGTGATGACTTCCGGCGGCGGCAATATGGCCTCCTCTTTTTTACGTTTATGCTTTGATTTTTTCTGCGGCCGGCTGTAATCCCTTTTGGGCTGGTTTTGCCCGAACCGGTTGGCAGCGCGGTCAACGGTCTTTTTGGGAGGAGCCTGGCCTGGCTTAAAAGGCGCAGAGGGTTTGGCCCCGCGCGGCTGCCCTTTTTCGGCTTCAACAGGTTGCTTTTTAGGCCATGGGGCAGCGGCCGGACGGGGCTGGTTGCCTTTATCTCTCAATTGTGGCGCAGCCTGCGGCCGGTTTTGCTGCGGGCGGCCGTTCTGAGGCTGGGTCCGGATGCCCTGCTGCTGGGGCCTTCCCCCCTGGGGCTGCCCTTGATACGGCATGCGGCCGCTTTGAGGCTGCCCTTGCTGCTGGGGACGGCCGCCTTGCGGCTGCCTTTGCTGCTGGGGACGGTCGCCTTG
>NZ_DIPG01000070.1:0-1098 GCF_002426325.1 Syntrophomonas sp. UBA5494
GAATGGCTGGAGATGATGAAACACAATGTTGAAATGACCGCCTATGCCTCTTATGCTGTTTGCATTAACCGCCTCATTATTCCTTATTTTAAGGAGTTTAAGCTTACCGTGCAAGACGTGACGCCGAAGCACATCCAGGACTATTATCAATACGGTCTGAACGTCGAAAAAGTAAGCGCCAATACTGTCATTCATCGCCATGCCAATATCAGAAAGGCACTGCAATACGCTTTCAGAACCGAGCTGATAGACTTTAACCCGGCCGACCGGGTGGAGCGTCCCAGAAATGTTAAATACACCGCAGCCACCTATAATGACAAGGAGCTGGAAACCCTATTCGCAATCGTCAAGGGAAAGAAGATCGAGCTGGCTGTCATCCTGGGCGCATTTTACGGATTGCGCCGCAGTGAAATTGTGGGTCTGAAATGGGATGCGGTTGATTTTGAACGAAAGACGCTGACCATCAAGCATACCGTAACCGAGGTAACCTTAGACGGGAAAAATACGGTTATTGCCAAAGACCGTACCAAAACAAAATCCAGCTATCGCAGTTTGCCTTTGGTAGCGCCCTTTGAAGAACTGCTCCACAAGATGAAAGCAGCACAGAAGCTAAACCGCAAGGTATGCGGCAGCGCTTATTGCAGGGACTATCTGGAGTATATCTACGTGGATGAGCTGGGCGAAAGAATCAAGCCGGGCTATGTCACCCAGAACTTCGCCCTCACCCTGAAAAAGCACGGCCTCAAAAAAATTCGTTTCCACGACTTGCGGCATAGCTGCGCCAGCCTGCTGTACGCCAACGGAGTCAGCCTGAAGGAGATTCAGGAGTGGCTGGGACACAGCGACATATCAACAACATCAAACATCTACACCCATTTGGATTACAGCTCAAAGGTATCCTCGGCAAATGCCATTTTGAGCGTGTATCCCTCCTGAAAATCCCTCCAAAGGGGGAGGAAAGCCAGGCCAGAAGGGGGATGAGAGCATTGCGAATATTCCACCAAGCGTGTCATGCGACTCATGTGACGGTATGCGGGCGGAAAAACGGAACGATGCCGCAAGAAAAGAAAAAGCTCTCGAATCCGCTTATATCGCGGT
>NZ_DIPG01000070.1:1215-18468 GCF_002426325.1 Syntrophomonas sp. UBA5494
GGTGGGACTCGAACCCACACGCCTCGCGGCACACGATTTTGAGTCGCGCTCGTCTGCCAATTCCGACACTCTGGCTTACATATTCAAGGCAAGAATAATTATAAATGGCTGTGCCAGCCTTGTCAAGGATGGAGATTAGACCCACTCCTGGCAAGAGCCGCTACTGCTGGATGAATGCTCTATCAGCACCAGAATTAGGAATGCGAAAAACAAAGGAATCTGGTGATATACGGCGAAAAAGTAGTATGATTGCTTATCTGACGATTAATATTATTTCAAATATATAGTACTAGGAGCAGTATATGGATGCGGATATTGAACTGGTGAAGCAAACCCTTAAGGGCGATGAGAGGGGGTTTGAAAAACTGGTCACAAAGTACCAGGATAAGATATACACCCTTTGTTATAGATACAGCGGAAATGATGAGGATGCATATGACCTGACCCAGGAAGCCTTTATAAAAGCCTATCGCTCTTTAGGCACGTTTAAAGGCTCCTCGCGTTTTGGAACCTGGCTCTATCGGGTCACCACCAATGTTTGTCTGGACGAAATGCGCCGCAGGAAGCGCCACATTCCAGCCCAGTCCCTGGATCAGCCCGTCTTGGGGGCGGATGGGGAGATGAAACCAATTATATTGGATGATACAATACCCATCGACGAATTATATGAACAAAAAGAACAGGCTCAATACATACAGTCCCTGCTCAATCAGCTGAAGCCTGAGCATCGAATGGTATTGCTGCTTAAAGACATTATGGAATTCAGCTACGATGAGATCGCCCAGATGCTAAATATCTCCAGCGGAACGATAAAATCCAGGCTCAGCCGGGCCAGGGAATTATTGAGAAGAAAATTACTGGACAGGGAACATTTACCGTGAAGTCCTCGTCATATATACGAGGAGGGCGCATGGAATGGGAATGGGATGCTCACAAGTATATCTGTTATTGTCCGCCTACCTGGATGAGATGACCGATCCCGAAGAAACCCGGGAGGTAAAAACACACCTGGAGTCTTGTCTGGACTGTCGGGAGAAATTATCCCAGCTGCACCGCATGTGCCTGATCTTGCGTAAATTGGATAATCCCAAAGCTCCTCGCCGCCTTTGGAAGGATATAAAAAAACGCCTGGATTAAGTCAGGCTTTAGTGGATTAGACCTGGAGGGCTGGGGAGACTGACCATCATACTGTGACATCAGGGGCTGTTATTGTTGCGCCGTTTCGGTTAGGATTGGCCCGGCAATGACGGCCCCTGGTGTTGTTCCTCCGGCCACATCCCTGTATATCGTATATAAAGATGATATAATATTTAAAACGCGTTGGAGAGTGAATTTGTTGAAAGAGACCAAACTCATGCTGATCGACGGCAACAGTCTATTGTTTAGAGCATTCTATGCCTTACCCCTGTTGCATAATCGGGAAGGTGTTTATACCAATGGGGTCTATGGGTTTTTGACCATGTTTAACCGGGTGGTGGCGGAGGAACAGCCGACACACATAGTGGTTGCATTTGACAAAAGCCGGAAGACCTTTCGCAACGAGATTTACAATGATTATAAAGGGACCCGTTCGGAGCCGCCCAATGAACTGGTTGGGCAATTCCAGCTGCTGCGCGACGCCCTGGAGGCTATGAATGTTCCTTATATAGAAAGGCAGGGTTTTGAAGCTGATGACATCATCGGCACCCTGAGTACCAAGGCTGCCCAGCAGGGCGACACCTGTTTGATTTTGACCGGCGATTCGGATACCTTGCAGCTGGTTTCCGAGTCGGTAACGGTTTTGATGACCCGCAAGGGAATAACTGAAATCGACCGCTATAATGTTCAAAAGGTTTTAGAAAAATGGGAGGTGGAGCCGGAGCAGTTGGTTGAGATCAAAGGCCTGATGGGCGACACCTCTGACAATATACCCGGTGTTCCGGGAATCGGCCCCAAGACCGCCATAAAACTCATCAAAGAATATCAAAGCCTGGAAAACCTTTATCAGCATCTGAACGGTCTCAGGGCCAAACAGGCTGATTTACTGGCCAGTTACCAGGAACAGGCTTTCACCAGCAGGACTCTGGGCACGATTGTGCGGGACATGGATCTGCCCTATGATCTTGATGATTATAAACGCCGCTCCCCGGATCCTGAGACCCTGATGGAATTATACCAGCGTCTGGAATTCAACAGTCTGCTCAAAAACCTGCAGCAAAGCCTGGCTTCAGAATCCGGCGTACAGCCTGAGCAACCGGAAGTAGACGTAATAATGGTTGAAACCGAGGCAGAATACGAGGATGCCCTGAATCTGCTGGGGAGCGAGATAGGGCTTTTCATCATCGCCAGTTATCATCACCCCATGTGGGCCAGGATCGAAGAGATATATCTGTCCTCAGATACATATGTTTTTGGGCTGGCAATAACCGAGGATCAGCAGTATAAGCTGCAATGGCTCAAACCCATGCTTGAATCGAGTGAGATCAAGAAATCGGTTCATAACGCCAAATTTGCAGAGGTATTGCTGGCACGCTGCGGCATCAAGCTCAGAGGCGTTGCCCTGGACAGCCTGCTGTTAGCCTATGTATTGGATCCGGTCTTTGATGGCGAGCAGTTCCGGGACACGCTATACAAATACCTCAATATAACAATTGCCGGCGATCGGCCCGGGCAGCAGGCCGGGCAGTTAACCGCATTGTGCAGGTCCCTGCAGGCTGAGCTGCCGGATGAATCCCGATTATTATACTATGATGTGGAACTGCCCCTTTCCACCGTTCTGGCGAGAATGGAATTCAACGGCATCCAGGTCGACGGTGAAGTTTTGCACACCATTGCAGATGAAATGGAACAAGGCATCGAAAGGGCTGAAAGAGTCATCTTTGAACAGGCCGGAGGTACTTTTAACATCAACTCGCCCCGGCAACTGGCCAAAGTACTTTTTGAAAACCTGGGTCTGCCGCCGGTTAAGAAGACCAAAAGCGGATATTCGACTGATGCCGAGGTTTTAGAACAGCTTCTTGACCAGCATGAGATTATCGGGCACATATTGAATTTCCGCCAGCTTACTAAACTGAAAACCACTTACGTGGATGCTTTGCAGAGCCTGATTCATCCTCAGACCGGAAGGGTGCACACCATTTTTAAACAGGCCCAGACCGCCACCGGACGCCTTTCCAGCGTGGAACCCAACCTGCAGAACATACCTATCCGCATGGAAGAAGGACGCCGCATCCGGGCCGCCTTCACCGCCAAAAACAAGGAGCATGTGATATTGGCAGCGGATTATTCGCAAATCGATTTGCGTTCCCTAGCCCATATCAGCGGAGATGAAACCCTTATTGAGACTTTCCGCCAGGGTATCGATATCCACACCCGCACCGCGGCGGAAATCTTCGCCGTAGGGTTAGACCAGGTCAGCTCCGATATGCGCCGCAAGGCCAAGGCCATCAATTTCGGCATCATATACGGCATGGGAGATTTCCGGCTGGCTCATGACACCGGGGTGAGCCGCAAGGAAGCCCGGATTTACATTGACAATTATTTGAACACCTATCCCGGGGTACAGCGCTACATGGAAGAGATAGTGGAATTTGGCCGGGAGCACGGCTATGTGGAAACGGTGTTGAAGCGCCGCCGCTATCTGCCTGATCTGCGGGCTAAAAACCGCATCGTGCAGAACAATGCCCGCCGCATCGCATTAAACACTCCCATCCAAGGTACTTCGGCCGATATTATCAAGCTGGCTATGATAAAGGTTTTTCAGGAGCTGGAGCAGCGCCGGCTGGAATCCTGCCTATTGCTGCAAGTTCATGATGAACTGGTTTTAGAGGTGCCGCTGTCCCATGGTGAGGAGATTGCCCGGCTGCTTAAAAACAATATGGAAAATGCTTATAAGCTGAAAGTGCCCTTGGTGGTCACAGTTAAACAGGGCTCAAACTGGTACGACATGAAGGAAATAGAAGTTGATTAAAAGGGAAGTTGACTAATGCCGGAATTGCCAGAAGTTGAAACTATAAAAGAATCCTTGCAGGGCATGGTTGGATTAACCATAGATGATATAAAGGTAATGAAGCCTGAATATATACGCTCCTGGGAGAACCGGCCGGCTGATTACATAGGCCAGCGTATCTCCGCTATATCCCGGCGCGGAAAGTTTCTGATATTCGAAACTGACACCGGAAGATATATGGTAGCCCATTTGGGTATGTCCGGACGGGTTTATCTGGAGCCTCGGGGAAAAGAGCTGCAAAAGCACGTTCATATAGTCTTCGAACTGGATAATGAACTGGAACTGTGGTTTCAGGATGCCCGCCGATTCGGGGGACTATGGCTGGTAAAGGATCCCCGTATCATGTTAAAAGATATGGGAATTGAGCCGCTCTCCCGGAATTTTAACTCCCGTTATCTTAAACCATTGCTTAGCAACCGCCGGGTCGCCATAAAAACCCTGCTGTTAAACCAGCATCTCATCGGCGGCATCGGCAACATCTATGCCGACGAAGCCCTGTACGAGGCTGGAATCCGTCCGGACAGAAGCGCAGGCTCACTGGAACCCGGCGAGGTCGACCGTCTTGTTCAAGCTATTAAACAAGTGCTTAGATCAGGCATAGACCAGCGCGGCACGACCTTGCGCGATTTCCAGGACGGCTACAAGCAAAAAGGGGAGTTCCAGGACTACCTCAAGGTTTATGGACGCCAGGATTTGCCCTGTCCCCGTTGCCAACAGCCTGTCGTGCGCCAGGTCATCAATGGGCGCAGTAGTCATTTCTGCCCATCTTGCCAGAAATAATCAGCCCTCACACAGTTACACTTCTAGCCATATAGTAATTACGTACAGAGAGATTATTACAGCTAGAGGTGCATGAGATGGAACTTTTTGTTATGGTAATGTTTGCTTTGGCGGTTAGTGCAGATGGCTTCATGGTCGGCCTTTCTTACGGGTTAAATAAAATCCGCATCCCGGTGCTTTCATTGATTGTTATAGCGTTTGCGTCCTGCCTGGCGGTTACTACTTCCATGCTTATAGGGCAAGGCCTGATGACTTATCTGCAGCCGCATGGGGCTGCAAATATTGGAGCCCTGGTGGTGATTGCAGTAGGTATCTATTTCCTGCTCAATGCCTTCAGGGAGAAAATCAACCGGTTGGAAATTGATGATAAAGAGCCTTTTATCACTTTTTCCATACGCTTTTTGGGCATCATAGTACAGATCTTAAAAGAGCCTGCCCGAGCCGATTTTGACGCCTCCGGGGAAATCAGTACCCGGGAAGCTTTCTTTCTGGGGCTGGCTCTGGCCTTGGATGCCCTGGGAGCAGGTGTTGGGGTGGCGATGACCGGTTTTAATATTTTTTATACTGCCATAACCGTCGGTGTGGTAAAATTTATTGTGGTCAATTTGGGGATCATCCTGGGACACCGGGTCCTCAGCCGGCGTTTGCAGAGCATATCATCATGGATTCCGGGTTTGGTTCTTATTTGCATCGGATTGATGGAATTCGTGTAGAGGTGAGGATATGTACGTGATAGGAATAACAGGCGGCATAGCCAGCGGGAAAAGCACGGTTGCCAGGCAGCTTCGCAGCCTGGGCATGCTGGTGATTGACGCTGATGAAGTGGCCCGTCAAGTAGTGGAGCCGGGCCGGCCAGCCTGGAGGGATATTGTCGAGTACTTCGGACTGGGCTTTATTAACCAGGATCAGAGTATTGACCGGATCAAGCTGGGACGGTGTGTCTTCAGTCACCCCGAGCAGCTTAAGAAACTAAACTCCATCACCCATCCCCATATTATGGCCGAATTCCGCAACCGCTTGCGGGAAATCAGGACCAGCCATCCCCAGGCTATAGTAGGCCTGGAAGTGCCTCTGCTGTATGAGACCCATATGGATAAAATATGCGACCAGGTCTGGGTGGTATGGGTGGATTATGAAACCCAGGTTGAGCGTTTGATGGCCCGGGATGGCATCAAACGCGAATATGCTGAGCAGCGTATTGCCGCGCAGATGCCGCTGGAAGAAAAAGCGCGCCGGGCCAAAGTGGTCATCGACAACCGCTTCTCATTGGAATACACCCGGCAACAGGTTGCCAGATATTTCAAAGAAATCAGACAGGCCACGCAATAATATAACTTATTAAATGGGATTTGGGGGGTGGGAATGTTGCGACTGCGGATAGGCAAAAAATTGGCGATTGTGGTTTGGGCCACGATTATTTTTTTTATTATAGTGACTTTAACTTTTCCCAAATGGATTACACTGTTTTATCCCCAGCCCCACCGCACTATAGTATTTAATGCCGCCCAGCAATACGATGTTGATCCCTACCTGATATTCTCCATCATCCGGGCGGAAAGCGGGTTTCAGACCACCGCCCGCTCGCCGGTGGGAGCCAGAGGCTTGATGCAAATCATGCCGGAAACCGCGGATTGGATTGCCGCACAAAAGAGTATTAAACAGTTTGATACTGCTGATCTTCATGACCCCCAGGTTAATATAGAATTCGGCTGCTGGTACCTGGCCAGCCTCAATAAGGAATTTGCAGGGCGCTTGCCAATAGTGGTGGCGGCTTACAACGCTGGCAGCGGCAGAGTGAGGGAATGGATCCTGAGCGGACAGTGGGACGGCAGCGAACAGCATATAGAGTCCATTCCTTTTCCTGAAACCAGACAGTACGTGAAGAATGTTCTCCAGAATTATGAAGCCTACCAGGCCATTTACAAATGAGCCAACAAATCAGCCTTTCATATATGGGGCCGCACCTGGCCTACTTGTTACGACACGCGGAATATCATTCCCTAAATTACAATATAATGGAAATGAATAATTCCAGGGGGAGGGAATGGTATGATAATCTATCGACGGCGCAGACCTGGGCCTGCCTTGGTGCTCCTGGCGCTGGCCCTGACTTTGGGAGCCCTTGCCATCTATGCCGCGAGTCGCCTGGTGTACACCGCCAGTCTTGATAGCAGGGCCTTAAATGTAGGCCTCACCGCACCTGTCAACAGCCTCGAGCCTGCCCGGATTCTAAGTCATGAAGAGCGGCTGGTCGGTTCTATGCTCTACGAAGGGCTGGTGCAGTACGATGAGCCCGGTAAACAGGCCAAGCCTTTGCTGGCTGATGAGTGGAAGTATGAAGAAAACGGCCAGAAGATCGTTTTTAAACTGCGTAATGTACAATTCAGCAACGGGAAAAAGGTTCAGGCCGCTGATGTTAAAACTTGCTGGGAGAAGACCCTGGCTGGCAGCAAAGAAGGGAGTCATATATCCCTATTTCTTCCCATAGCAGGGAGCTCGGATTTTTTACAGGGAAAGAGTTCGGAAATTGCAGGCTTAAAGGCCAGCAACGGAAATACTCTGGAGATTACCCTGACAACTCCCAATGCCGCTTTTATTTATATGCTGACCCACCCGGTTTTCTGGGTATACGACAGCAAAGACAGCGCTGTACCCCCTCCTGGGACCGGTCCCTTTATACTGCAGCAAAATAGCGAGCAACGCTTATCCTTGCTGCAGAATGAGAACCATCACCAAGGATCATCGCCGATCAAAGCGATCGAGGTGAAAATATTCAAAGATCCTGCCCAGGCCTTAGCGGAGTTCAAAGCGGGGCAACTGGACTATTTGGATAAGGTAACCCCGCAGGATTTGCCGGGATTGCGCAACGATCCGGAGCTGAAAGAAATGCTGGTGGAAAAACCGCTCTATACACTGTACGGCATCGGCTTTAACCTGAATAAGAAGCCTTTCAACGGCAATTACCTGCTGCGGCGCGCTATAAACTACGCTGTTGACCGTCAGGCTATCAATAAGGATGTTCTGGGAGAGACCTATATCCCTTTAAAAGGGGTGCTTCCTGCGGAGATGCCGGGTCACAATACGGACATACAGGGATATGGCTATGACCCGGAGAAGGCCCGCCAGTTGCTGGAGCAGGCCGGATATCCGGGCGGCAAGGGACTGAGTCCGCTGATGCTGGCCTACAACCAGGGGGAAGGGCATCAGCGGGTGGTTGAAATCATTGCCAGCCAGTTGTCAGAAGTAGGTATACCGGTTCAGTTGGCCCCACTTACCTGGGATTATTATAAAAAACAGCTTGCCAGTTATAACCTGGTTCTGTTCAGGCTGGAGTGGTCGGCTGACTACCCTGATTCCGACAGCATCCTGTATAGCCTATTCCACAGCTCACATATAGGGAGTACCAATTACTTCGCCTATAATAACAACCAGGTGGACCTGGTGCTTGACAGCTCACGGGCGTCCATCGGGGATGAGAAAGAGCGTGTAAAGCTGCTGCAAAAAGCAGAGCAGATGATTATTGACGATGCTCCCTGTATATGGCTCTTTCAGACCGCCACCGCCAAACTGGTGCGTGAAAATGTAGACAGTTTAGAGGTGGATGGCTTAGATACCGTGGACTGGTTTAAAGCGGAATTGAAGAAGCCGGTGTTAAGTAATGCGCTGCAGACGCCCACCGATGGCAAAGTATAAATACTTGCCTTTTTTATTAGTATAATTATTTAACAAAGTGTGGCTGTGAAGGGCTATATTCCTTAATTGACACCCAAGTGCGGCTGTTGTATAATACCCTTTGCAGGGATGACAAATCGCTGCAATATATGTCGGAGTGGTGGAACGGGCAGACACGTACGTTTGAGGGGCGTATGCTGAGAGGCGTGGGGGTTCAAGTCCCCCCTCCGACACCAATATTATCCAAACTTTTTAATTGCAACTTAAATACCAAATCAATATTTGTTCCCAATATAGTGGCATTCTTAACATAGGTTGCCACTATTTCTCGTTTAGTCTCCGCAGATGTGTTGAACCCCAATTTTCCTCTTTGCCGCTTTATAGATAATGCAAAAATTCAGGTATTTATTTTAAGGAAGCTTTACAATTGTTAAAAAGAGAAGTTCATATTTTCGTTATCGTTTCCAATGCGAAGCTGTTTTTGTTCTGAGCCTTTTGCCGTATTCCATTACGGCGAGTTCCTGAATATTACGAGTATTGAATATTAAACTCTAAGTTTTTCGCGCAGGGCTTCTTGAAGAACTTTTGATAAACTAACTCCAGCATCAGTAGCTTTCGCATCTAACCATCCGGGAATGCTGACAGTGCGGCGCACTGCACGGTTATCGCGTATATTGGCCCGGACAAGATTTACGAATTGATTTTTTATAGGTTTGATTGTCTTAATATTCCTGGGATTAGGAATAGATTCTTTCTCTTCCAGCAAATATTCAATCCATTGCGTTAAGGCGCTTTGAGCCATGTCTATAGCGTTACCCAAAGATTTCCCCTCACTAATGCAGCCGGGTAAGTCGGGAAAGGTAATTGTATAGCTGCCATCGCTGTTTTGTTCAAAGATAGCCGGATAAATATATTCCATGGATAACGTCTCCTTTCTAATTTATTATAATATTTGGCATTTTAAATCTCAGGGAAGCAGAGTTTTATTTCAATCCCGCATCCTTTAGAATTTGCCTGGCTGTATTTTCGTTGATTTCACGGTGCCTTGGGATTTGTACGGTTCGCTTATCCGGGGCTCTATAAATACTATGATCTCCGTCTCTGATTTTGCGAAATCCGGCGGATTCGAGTTTTTTAATCAAGTCCCGTCGTTTCATCATTTATTTCCCCTTAGCTATATTATATTACGCAAATTAAGTAAAGCAAAGACGAATTACTTAAAATGCGTACAATATTTCTAGCCTGGCGATGCCAGGTTTCCTATTGGATTGACTATGATTAAGAAGGGCTGTATTGGCCCACTTATGCATCGGAATGCTGGCGTGAATACCCCGCCTGGACTATGCAGGCTGTTGTAGACCAAAGCATCTGTTTCCTTAACTGCACAAGCTGCATCTAAAATGGACACACATTACATACCAAGCACTTATCAATCAGGGTAGGAAGATACCCTGATTTCCTTTTTTATGATCATTTTGGCACTCTAAGCTTCAATTAATATAGCGTTTTTAAGTACTGAAGCGAGAATATAAGACTGTCGATCTTCATATGATTCAGCTTTGGCAGACTGTATTTTCAGCTTGAGCAGAGCCGGATTCTTGCGGTGGCCCTCTAAGGATGATCCTAACTGTCTTCAGAAGCGGTCATTTTCTCGATGCACGCCTTGCATACGAACGTGTTATTGTATTTGATTACATTTTCAAATTGTCCGCAGAAAACACAGGTCGGCAAATATTTTTGCGCGGTAATACTGTCCTCCCTGGGGAAGAACTCCAGGTAATCCCCTGATTTTATGTTTAAAGCGTTTATTATTTCCGCTGGCAATCTAATGCGTCCTAATTCATCGACTCGTCTAACCACTCTTTTACCCTTGAACATAATTCCCTCCCTGGCGAATAAAAATCAACTCCGGATTAAATGTAATTATATGTATAATATAGAACAAAATGGAACAAAAACACAACCAGTACCCCATTTGCTGATCGTGCGATTTGAAAGATGATAATCTGAGTTTTATTATCAAAAAGTATTATCAATCTGGGATCATTGCTCTGCTGAGCGCATGTGAATAACCGCGGGTTTTGATGTGGCGCCTTGTGCTGGGAGGTGGTCTAAGCAGCCATCAATAGATATAATACTTATTGGAGGATAACAATAATTCATAGTGGGAATCCTTTGAGACAACTTTAAGAGCACGGTTTAGGACAGGCTAAATCGCAGCTGATTTGTCGAATAGGCGGGAAAAGGTTTATTAGGCTATGCCTTATAAGCTGCCAGACCGTCCAGTGTTCTTTTAGATTTAAACACCTACCAGGCTGAATGAGGATGTGGAGTGACCAGGACCGGATCAGTTCTTTTTTAGATCTAAATATTGTGTCAGGGAGGTAGATAGATGCATATACCCCTTCTCAATGATATCGTACTTATATTTGGTTTGGCGATTATTGTCATATATATCTGCCACAAAATAAGGATCCCCAGTGTGGTCGGCCTTTTGATTACGGGTGTACTGGCCGGTCCCCACGGCTTTGGTATGGTTAATGATGTTGAGAGCGTAGATGTCATGGCTGAACTGGGGATTATTTTACTGCTTTTCACCATCGGCATCGAGTTTTCGCTCAGGCAGCTGCTGCAAATTAAGAAGAGCGTCTTCTTGGGGGGAGCCTTACAGGTATTGTTTACCTCCCTGGCTACCATGCTTATCATGATAGAAGTAGGATATCCCTGGAATGTATCCTTATTTATCGGTTTCTTGGTCTCGCTGAGCAGTACTGCCATTGTGCTAAAGTTGATTCAGGACCGGTCCGAGATCGATTCACCGCATGGCCGCAATATACTGGGCATTCTGATCTTTCAAGATATCGTGATTATCCCCATGATGCTGTTTACCCCAATGTTAGCCAATATTGCGGGCGGGACCGGGGAATCGATCTCATTGCTGGTAGTCAAAGTCTTGCTGGTATTACTGTTTTTATTTATCAGCGCCCGGTGGCTGGCGCCTTTTGTCTTTCATCACATCGCCCGCCAGCAAAGCAGGGAATTGTTTCTCATAAGCACTGTTACCATAGGTCTGGCGGTGGCCTGGCTGACCTCCAGTATAGGCCTGTCTCTTTCCCTAGGGGCATTTCTGGCCGGGTTGATCATATCCGAATCGGATTACAACCATCAAGCCCTGGTCAGTATATTGCCCTTTCGTGATGTATTCACCAGCATATTCTTCGTTTCGGTGGGGATGCTGTTTAATGTTGCCACTTTTTTACAGAACCCGCTGGTCTTAACCGGGGCGGCCCTGATAATACTGTTGGTCAAAGCTGTAGTAGCCGGAGGAGTGGTCTCAACCCTGGGATACCCCATCAGGACAGCAATTCTGGCAGGTTTTGCCCTTAATCAGGTGGGCGAGTTTTCTTTTATCCTTTCCCGGGTGGGATTGGATTACCAGTTGTTAAGCCCTGACTTCTACCAATTGTTTATCATTGTATCGGTTTTGACCATGGCCATCACACCGTTCAGCATCGGTCTCAGTCCTCGTATCGCTGAAGTTTTTCTGCGTCTTCCCCTGTCAACTAAAACCAAGACCGGTATAGATGTTGATCTGGAGTCACCTCAAGCGACCATGAATGACCATCTGGTTATTATTGGCTTCGGCATTAACGGCCGTAATCTGGCCAGAGCAGCGTCAGCCAGCGGCATACAATATATGATTATAGAAATGAACCCTGATGTGGTCAGGCAGGAGAGGGAGAATGGCGAAACTATATTTTACGGGGATGCCATCCATCTGGAAGTGCTTCAGCAGGCCAATATCGACACCGCCCGGGTTGTGGTGGTAGCCATATCAGATGTGTCCGCGACCACCAGGATAGTGGATATGATTCACAAAACCAATCCTCAGGTGCATATCATCGTGCGAACCCGCTATGTACAGGACATCCAGGAGCTTTATGCATTGGGAGCCAATGACGTTATTCCTGAGGAGTTTGAAACCTCTGTGGAGATTTTCACCCTGGTATTGAAGAAATACCTGGTGCCCAAGGTGGACATAGAAAGGTTCATTACCGAGGTTCGGGCTGATGGGTATGATATGCTGCGCAGCCTGTCCAGGAAATCCCCTACTTTTCAAGATATCAAGCTGCATTACCATGATGCTGAAATCGCCAATATAAGGGTTGAAAGCAATTCAGTTTTAGCAAATAAGACCCTGGGGGAAATTGATGTCAGAAATCAGTACGGGGTATCCATTTTGTTGATTCAACGCGGCGCAGAGACCATCATCAATCCTGCTGGCGACGCTTCTCTAGAGCCCGGGGACCAAGCGGTATTGCTGGGATCACCTGATAACATCAATGAAATAACGCAGGTACTGGGCGGTGTTTTCAAGAATAAGAACAAGATGGAAGGCATTAGTCGGGATAAGTATGTACGGGGGGGAGATGTGGCCTGATCGCAGGACATCTCTACCCGGGTAAGTGACTATTTAATCCTGGGAACGACTGGGATACATGATATATGATATAGTTAGAAATTATTTCCCGGATTGGGGTGTAGTGATGTATCCTAAAAGGCCGCGAAGATTGATGCAAGCCCTGTTCCAGGTAAGTCTTTTAGTTGCCGGTGGGATTATTTACCCGTTAACCACGGCGGGGATGACCTGGCGAGAGCTTTCCAGCAGTCTGCACAGTACTTTTAATGAGAATACTCACTGGGATTATAATAACATGGTGGGACCGGCCTTAACCTTGATTATTTTCGCTTTTCTGATGGCTTGCTTCAAATTGTACACCATCAGGCAGAAAAAGGGATTACAGCGCGTTTATGATGAACCGCGGCGCCAGAACCGGCTAGACGTATCCCGACTGCCGGATGGACAGGTGCAGAAAAGACAATGGTTCAGGCTGCAGACCCGGGACTGGTTAAAATGGTTTCATTTCCGGGGCTTTTCACCGCTAAGCGAAAGTGAGTACAGGCAAGACCACATGGTGGATATCGGCGGCGGCGGCCTGAGTTTCACAACGGAAAAAAAGCTGGATATCGGAGCGGTTATCACTTTCCTGCTCGATGTCGGCAGCGGGGATCCCCTGTCGGTTTGGGGGAAAGTAGTCAGGGTGCAGGAGAAAACAGACCACGAGCCGCAGCGCTATTTCATTGCCATACAGTTTTCCCAATTACGGGATACAGACCGCCGGCGCCTGGTTGCCTGGATTATGAAAGGGCAGCGCAATGCCATTCACAGTGCCAGGCAGGAGGAAAACCCGTCTGCCTCCACCACCCCATATCAACTCTAGCCCCGCGTTGCTTATCAGGATTCGATCAACAACTGGTAATCCAAACATCCCAATCCGATCCGATGTGCATATTCCAGGCCTTTCCGCCAATTGGTGTTGGGATGAATCAGGGTGAATTTATCGTCACCAGGTTCACAGCCTTTGCCTGCCAGCACTGAAGCGGTTAAGAACGGTGCCTGGTTAACCATATCCACACTGGCTTTATCCAGAGCCACCGGATCATATGAAACCGCTATGCCCAGGTCGGACACAATAGGAGCATCATTGTGAGACCAGCAATCGCAATTGGGGGATACCGAATTAATGATGTTGATATGGAAGTTAGGTTTGCCGCTGACTACCGCCAGGGCATATTCAGCAATCTTTTCAGTGGTTACTTCAGCCGATTGCCCCCAAACCACCTGTGCAGAATTGAAGCGGCACAGAGCCACGCACTGCCCGCAGCCAATGCAGATTTCCTCATCTATCATCGCCTGCTCCTGTTCGGAGAGGGATATGGCCTGCTGTGAGCAATGGTCTATACAGATGCCGCAAGCCGTACAGTTCTCGCCCACAATGCGGGGTTTTGAGCTGGAGTGCATCTCCATCTTGCCGCCCCGGGATCCCGAGCCCATGCCCAGGTTCTTGATGGCCCCGCCAAAACCAGTCTGTTCGTGGCCTTTGAAATGATTGAGGGATATGATGATATCGGCGTCCGCAATCGCGCTGCCGATCTTGGCAGTCTGGCAATGTTTCAGGTTAATGGGGATTTCCCGGTACTCGATGCCCCTGAGACCGTCAGCGATGATCACCGGGCAGCCCACCGCCAAGGGTGAAAAACCGTTTTTCATGGCCGAGTTGAGGTGATCGATGGCATTGCTGCGCAGTCCGCTGTACAGGGTACTGCAATCCGTCAGGAATGGCTTGCCCCCGAGTTCCTTGATTAAAGCCACCACTTCGGCTGCATAATTCGGCCGTATATAAGCCAGGTTCCCGGGCTCGCCAAAATGTATTTTTATGGCTACCATCTTGCCTTCGAAGTCGATGTCGCTTAAGCCCGCTTTGTTCATCAGGCTGCGGAATTTCTTGATTATATTCCGGCCGGGGCGGGTGCGAAAGTCTGTAAAGTAAACCTTGGCTGGCTGCATAATTAATCCTCCGCTGTGCAAATCTCTTTTTGGAAAGTATAGCATAGTATCAACTGCATCAAAAATACAGAAACTGGTTAGCTGTCGCAACATCAAGCTGGTCTGTGTTAGCCTGGCATGATATAGTCATTACAGGGTTTGATGGTGATCCTGGGAATATATCGCAATACCGCGCCGCCTCAGGAGGTGCGCGTGATAAGGCGATGATCGGGATTCAGTCCGGCTATTTTCGAAAATGCTGGTGGCGGACCAATGATTTTGAACCGGGTATGGTTTCGCCCTCAATTTTGAATAAAAGAGAGGATGGTTGAATGATTTCCGAACAGATTAAAACCGATCTGCATAACGCCTCTTGGATCAGGGCTATGTTTGAAGAAGGGGAGCGCTTGCGCGCCATTTACGGAGCTGAAAAGGTGTTTGATTTCAGTTTGGGAAACCCTGATTACGAACCGCCCGCCCGGGTCGGCGACACTCTGAAAAAACTGGTGGTGGACGAAACCCCCGGCCTGCACCGCTATACCAGCAATGCCGGTTATGCTGATGTGCGGGAAAAGATCGCGGCCGGGCTGGCCCGGGAAAGCGGTCTGCCCTTGGGGACTCAGCACATCATCATGACATGCGGCGCTGCCGGGGGGCTCAATGTGGTCTTAAAGACTATACTCAACCCGGGTAATGAAGTCATTTTGCTGGCGCCGTATTTTGTGGAATATCATTTCTATGTCAACAATCATGGCGGCAAAGCGGTGGTCGTTCCTACCGGGGATGATTTCCTGCCCGATCCCGATCTTCTAGCCCGGAGCATCACCCCCCAAACCCGGGCCATCATCATCAATTCTCCTAACAACCCCACCGGGGTGGTGTATTCACAGCAAGCCCTCCAGGCTATGGCTGCAGTGATAAATGCTAAAGAGCAGGAGTATGGCACCGAGATCCTGGCCATCTCGGATGAGCCGTACTATAAACTGGTCTATGAGGGGGCCAGGGTTACCAATCTTATGACCATTTTCAAGAATGCCGCTATTGTCAATTCTTTCAGCAAATCGCTGGCTCTGCCCGGCGAGCGCATCGGCTATATTGCGGTAAGCCCGAATATAGAAGCGGTTGAGCTCATGACCGACGGTCTGGTATTTGCCAATCGCACCCTGGGTTACGTCAATGCCCCTTCCATTTTCCAGAAGGTAGTGGCGGAATGTCTTGACGAGGGCCCGGATACGGACGAATATCAACGCCGCAGGGATACACTTTATAATCACATCACCGGGCTGGGCTTTACTTGTGTCAAGCCGCAAGGCGCCTTTTACCTGTTTCCCAAATCGCCGGAGCCTGATGACGTAGCATTTGTGCAAAAAGCCCTGGAGTATAATCTTCTTTTGGTGCCGGGCCGGGGTTTTGCTATGCCTGGCTTCTTCCGGATGGCCTATTGCGTCGATATTAAAACCATCGAAAGGGCTTTGCCGGCCTTTGATAAACTAGCCCAACATTATTTTTAAGCCCCTTAAAAGAACGGCAGGGAGGCATCCTGATGCGCAAATTCATGCCTTGAAACTGCCCTTTAAGGCGGAGACTTTGACCGGCATGTTCTGGAGATTTCGTCAGTGACCAACCCGCTGGTTATGCTCACTTTCCAGGCGCATTTAAGAGCTATCGGATCCATATAGGGAGTAAATAACTTCAAACAAAATTAACTGCCAATACTTTCCAGGCAATTTTAATCCTGCTATACTGTTGAAAGACTTAATGGCAAATACAAGTAATAGGATTAAGCATCGCTTGGAAAGTGGAGGCAAATTAAGATTTGATAAGGCGAGCACCAACACTAAAGATAGTATTGGCTCTATTGACTGTGATCATAGCCTTAGGGTCGGCCGCCTCTATCAAGGCCTACCCGCCCTTTGTTACCTTCCCGGCTTCAGCGCCTGACTCCGGAATAGAACCGGTCGCTGCAACAGCCTCGCAGGCAGCGCCAAAGGATACGCCCGAACCGGCTGCCGCGCCTGGTAAAGCGGTTCCTTATTTGCAGATTCTGATTTATCACGAAATCGGTGCTGGGCCTAATGGTTTGTATGTAGCGGTCCAGAATTTTGAAGAACAGATGAAATACCTGTATGACAACGGGTATACGGGGATTACCCTGGCCGAAGGCAGGGCCTTGTTGGAAGGCCGGGGCAATGCGCCAGCTGGCCAGCCGGTAGTTTTAACTTTTGATGACGCCTACCGATCTTTTATCGACCACGCTTATCCGGTGTTGAGCAAATACGGTTTTAAGGCGACGGTTTTTGTGATTGCCGACTACACCGGCGATCCCAACTACCTCAGCTGGGAGCAGATCGCCGATATCGCCTCACATGGCATGGAAATCGGCAGCCACTCCAGAACCCATACTTTGCTGCCTACCCTCGAATCT
>NZ_DIPG01000070.1:18671-27875 GCF_002426325.1 Syntrophomonas sp. UBA5494
ATATGACCAGACTGTTATCGATGCGGTTAGACAGGCTGGATACCAGCAGGCTGTAACCGTCAAATACGGCTGGGCCACCACACAAAGTCCCGCCCTGGAAATACCACGTATTCGTATCAGCCGTTACCTCACCCATGACAAATTTGCGGAGATGTTTCCCCCTCAGAGCAGGCCTTCCTCTGCGCAGCAATAGCGGAATCACAGCCACCCCCAGTCAGTAAGGCGGGTAATATATGCCTGCTCTTTTCCGGCATCCTGTAAAAACGGGTCACATTGTGGAATGATCAGGATGGGTGAGAATATAATTTAATGATTCGGCCTGATGATATCTGTTGCGGGGAGGTTTTTGTTATGGCTTGGGCCGCTATCCGCCGGGGATGGCTGACTGTTGTATTGACGGGATTGCTTTTTGTCATCGCTACAGCCTATTTGCGCCAACCCGCACCCGAGGTTGAGCCGCCCGCGCCCCCCACACCGACCCACATAATGGGAGAGTTTTTGAGCTGGAAGGAAATGGATCCGCTTTTTCCCCGCTATGCCTGCGCTACCGTGGTTGACTATGAGACGGGCCTGAGCTTTAGGGTGCAGCGCCGGGCCGGAGATCACCACGCCGATGTTCAGCCGCTCTCGGCGCAAGACACCGCCATTATGAAGAAGGTATACAGCGGTGAATGGGCCTGGAAACGCAGGGCAGTAATAGTCGCCCTGGACAACGGGCGGATGGTGGCAGCGTCGATGAATGGCATGCCGCACGGCGCAGGGGCTATACGAGGCAACAATTTTAAAGGACATTTCTGCATTCATTTTCGGGATAGTATGACTCACAGCTCCCGCAGCAGGGATACAGCCCATCAGGTCATGGTATGGAAAGCAGCCGGGGTATTGGAAGAACAACTGACAGGGCTGAATGCCGAACAAATCATAGAGGTGGCTTTGGAGGCCATTGCTCACGAAGATCCCTACATCCTGGAAAAGGTTACCCAGGGTGAAGGAAAAGAACTGTTGTTGCAGGGCCTGCCAACCATCGCCTGGCTGAAGACCCAATCACTGCAACCGATTGATGAACTGCATTTTACCGCCACGGTACAACTGATAAAACGGGGCAATATCAAGTCCGAATCGCGGGTTCTAAATGTGGAAGTAAAACAGGCGCCGCTGCATCTCCTGGTCTCATCCAACTCACTGCTGCCCTTGATGCAGTAAGTATTGAGCGTACGCTTGAACCCGGTTTTACGGTCGGCCCCGGTGTGTTTAACTAAGGCTCAACCCGTTCATCCAATTCAACCCAACAGCCGGTTATGGCGCGCAGGCATTTGGGACAAAGAGTGTCAAATCCCATCTCACGGCATATTAAAACACATTCTATGCAGATTGGCTTTAAACATAAGGTGCAGATTTCTATGGTTTCTTCCGCCTGGTGATAAATGCAAGACATGAGAACGCTCCTCCCCAGATATGATTATAGCTGAATCTATGTTGCGGTTGCCATGCAACTCTGAACGCACCGGGAATTTTCCTACCTTTCCCGGTGCAGCATTTCAATAACGGCCTGATCGGTAGGAAAAGCCAGGGCGGGAATTTCATTCAAAGCGAAATAAGCGACCATGTCAAGGTCATCACCTGCCTGAGGCGCGCCTCCAACCACCTCGGCCAGAAACCATATGCCTACAGTATGCCGTTCCGGGTCATGAAAGTTTGACTGCACGGCAAATACCCGGACAATGTCGATTATTAAATTGGTTTCTTCCCTGAATTCCCGCTTTACCCCGTCAAATACGTCCTCATCATACTCTAAATATCCGCACGGAATGCACCACAAACCGCAGTATTTTCCCCCATTTCTGCGCCCCAGCAAAATTTCACCCCGCTGGTTAAATACAATGGCAGCAACGCCTACAATGGGGTTTTCATACAGTATATACGCACACGCTTGGCAGGTAAGACGCGGGTGTTCATCATAATTGCGGTATTTAAGGGCTCCTCCACATAAAGGGCAATAAAAATAGCGTTGTGTTATGGGCTGCGGCTTTTGCTTCACGCGATTGATACCCCTGTTTAGTTGTCCCGGGGCCTAAAAAGCAACCTGCTCGGACCTTTATCGGTATCATCGTTTTCGCATAAAGTCAGCATGGATTCTGGCACGATCAGGACTTTACGATGCTCTTCCATCATTAATAAATACATCGGATCTCCTGGAGCCCTCAACCCTCTTTTGCCGACTATAACACCGGTGCAGTTGTTGTAGAAATGACCTTTTTGAGTGATCATGACCCTATTACCCAACTCCATAAAGCACACCTCTTTCACCGCCGGCAGATGCCAACGGACGTTTTTGGATTCAACCCTTTTCTAATATATTCTGTCGGGTTGATAGCTTACGGCACTCGCTTTTGCCATAATACTTCTTAATTATAATATATTGACAAGCCGATTGTATATCTGTGCCGGTTAGATCTCGCGGCTGATAAGATTAACCCGGCATTAAGCTCGCTGAAAATGAGATAGACTAAAAAAGGGTAGGGGGAGTTTGCGGAGAAATTTACCATCATCCTGAGCTGCGGACATAACGAGGATAGGTCATAAAGAGAATTAACCCGGAACATTTGCAGGCCATGGTAAAATGAAATGCATAAGTAAGGGGTCGTATTCCCAACTCCCGGGGTTAGTAGTTGAGGAAATCGAGAAGGATTCGCCCGGACGAAGCCGGAGGCGCAGCCCTGTCATATGATGCCTTTTGGGGCTATCCCAAATTTGTTTAGGTATCTAAACAAAAGAGTTTATAACCTGTTTTGCCGTCAGTGTACCAGTTAGGCCAGGGAGAATTCCAGTAAAATATTTTCGAAAATCTGGGCTACCGGCAAGATGCTTTTGATCTTGTATACATTGGCGCCAGAAAAAACCACACCCTCTTCCACCCGGCCATTACGGGCATTCAACAGGGCATCTTTAATGCAGTAATCACCTGAGCAATGGCGCAGGCAGGCTTCGCACTCTTCGGACATGGGAGCATCACCTGCTGCAATAAGATCGGTAAAGGTATTCTTAATAGCGCGTCCGGGCAGTCCTACCGGGCTCTTGATAATAATGACATCTTCCTGGCGGGCATTCAAGTAGACTTGTTTATACTCATCAGCCACGTCGCATTCCTCGCTGAGCAGAAAACGGGTGGCTATCTGCACGCCGTCAGCCCCCAGGCGGACCATCTCGGCCATATCGTATCCGTCGGTGATGCCGCCGGCAGCGATCACCGGAATTTTAACGGCCTGCTTGATTTCCGGCAATATCTCCTTGATGGAACGGTCCGTACCCAGATGCCCCCCGGCTTCACAACCTTCGGCTACCACGGCAGCGGCCCCGGATTTTTCCGCCAGGACAGCTGCACGGCTGGAAGATACAATCGAAACCACCGGCGTCTGAGATTCTTTGCACCAGTTAAAAATCTCTCTGGAGAAGCCAGCCCCGGTAAAAATAACATCTATATGCTCGTTGATCGCGGTTTTGACCAGCTGCATAAATTCTCGGGCCGCATACATGATATTCACGCCGATAATGCCTTGATTCTGGCTCAGTGCGCGGGCTGTACGGATCTGATCACGAAGATCGTCCAAACTTACGCCGGTTCCGCCGATCACGCCAATACCGCCGCAACGGGCCACGGCAGCCGCCAGTGACGCAGTTGATACCCTGATAGACATACCTCCTTGAATAATGGGAAAACGGGGTTTAAGGTTGCCTATTTTTAACTCCGGGAGCTGCACTATGAACCCTCCTAATCGATATTACTATAACTAGAATATTACACCATAAAATAAGCAAACATGCAATTTCTAAAAATTTCGTTATTTATGTTGTCAAAAGCACTATTGGCCGATAAACCAAATCCCATGAGAGAAAAGGAATTAAATGTCAAAAATAAGGCAATAATGGAATTGTTATTGACTTTCATCAATAATATTGGTTTAATAACCTCAACGTCCATGTGCACGAAAATGTGTACATATTATTTTGGGCTAATATCTAAATGAGGTGGTTTCAGCAGTGAGAGCTCAAATCCTTAGTGTGGGGCACGCCCTGCCAGAACGCCGGCTTACCAATCAAGAACTGGAGCAAATGGTGGACACCTCTGATGAGTGGATTATTGAGCGCAGTGGTATTCGTGAAAGAAGAATCGCCGATCAACAAACCAAATGTTCCGACTTAGCATATCAGGCTTCCAAAATGGCCCTGGAGAGGGCCGGACTCTCCGCTCAGCAATTGGACTTGATCATCGTGGCCACTGCCACTCCGGATATGTTCTTTCCCTCTACTGCCTGCATAGTACAGGATCTTCTGGGGGCCACCAATGCGGCTGCATTTGACCTCTCAGCCGGCTGCACGGGTTTTGTTTATGCCCTGGACGTGGCTCACAAATATCTGCTGTCAGAGGATTATCAGCATGTTCTGGTTATTGGCGCTGAAACGCTGTCGCGCATTCTTGACTACCGGGACCGCAATACCTGTGTCCTCTTTGGAGACGGGGCCGGTGCGGCAGTTATGGGAAAAGGAACCTCTGATTATGGCATTTTGAGTTCCATCTTGGGCGCTGACGGCAGCGGCGGGAAATTCCTTAACTTGCCCGCCGGAGGATCGGCCATGCCCGCTTCTCCGGAAACCATACAAAACCGGCTGCATTATTTGAAAATGAATGGACCCGAGGTGTTTCGCTTCGCCACCCGCATAACCTCGGAGATCAGCACCAGAGTGCTGGAAAAAGCGGGTTTTGCCTACAGTGATGTGGATCTATTTGTTCCGCACCAGGCCAACATGCGCATAATAAAAACCGCTATGAAGAGAATGAATATTCCTGCCGAAAAAACCTTGATTAATTTGGATATGTATGGCAATACATCTGCTGCCTGTATTCCCATAGGTCTGTCCCTGGCGCAAGAGGAAGGCCGTTTAAAAGCCGGAGACTTGGTCTTGATGGTCGCTTTTGGGGCCGGCCTGACCTTTGGTGGTGTATTGCTGCGTTGGGGGAGGGGTTAATATGTTTGCGAATAGAGTAACCGCGCTGTTAGGGATTCAGTACCCTATCCTGCAGGGGGCTATGGCATGGATTGCCGGGGGAAGACTGGCTGGAGCTGTGTCCCAGGCCGGGGGCCTGGGAGTGATTGGGGCTGGCGACGCTGATCGAGCCTGGGTGGAAAAAGAAATCCGCAAGGTAAGAGAGGCTACCGATCATCCCTTCGGGGTAAATTTGATGATGACTTCGCCTCATATCGACGATGTGGTCGATTTAGTGATTTCTTCAGGGGTAAATGTCGTCACAACCGGAGGAGGAAATCCTGGGCGTTATATGGAAGCACTCAAAGGTGCCGGTATAAAAGTATTGCCGGTGGTGGCTTCGCTGGCTTTGGCCAAACGCCTGAGCCGCCTGGGTGCGGATGCCCTGGTGGTAGAAGGCATGGAATCAGGCGGGCATGTGGGAGAAATGACCACTATGTGCATTGTCCCTATGGTAGTTGATGCTGTGGATATTCCGGTCATTGCGGCCGGAGGAATAGCTGACGGCCGGGGATATATGGCTGCCATAGCTCTGGGCGCTGAAGGGGTTCAGATTGGAACCCGCTTTATCTGCGCTGCCGAATGTGACGTTCATGCCGCATATCAGCAAAAAGTGATACAAAGCCGGGACCGGGCCACTGTTGTATGCGGCGCCAAGACCGGTCATCCGGTCCGGGCTATACATAACCGGTTCACCCGCCAGTATTTACAGGCCGAGGAATCAGGAGCCACCAAGGAATACTTGCAAGAACTGGGACGGGGGCGCTATCCCGCCGCAGCCGTAAAGGGTGAAGTGGACGAAGGCAGTATTCTGGCGGGACAGATTTGCGGATTAATCAATCGTGTTCAACCGGCTGCCGAGATTATCAAAGACCTGGTTGAGGACGCCCGTAGGGTGCAGAAACGATTGGGGGCATAACATGGCAACCTTAGCATTTGTGTTTCCCGGCCAGGGCGCACAGCAGGTGGGGATGGGCAAAGACCTTTATGAAAATTTTGAGTCAGCCAGAATGGTATTTCAACAGGCTGACGCGGCGGCAGGTTATGATCTTGGCCGGCTTTGTTTTGAGGGTCCCCTCGACAAGCTGAATCAAACCGAATTTGCCCAACCTGCGCTTTTGGCCAGCAGTGTGGCTGCTGGTGAGGTGCTTAAAGAGCAGGGTATTGAAGCGGTAATTATGGCCGGCTTGAGCCTGGGAGAATACTCCGCCCTGGTTTGTGCACAGGCTTTATCTTTACAAGCGGCCATACCCCTGGTGCAGCGCCGCGCCAGGTTGATGCAGGCGGCGGTACCGGCGGGGGAAGGCGCCATGGCGGCGGTCCTGGGATTGGATGATCAGGCTGTGCAAACAGCCTGCGCAGCGGATCAAGGTATTGTGGCTATTGCCAATTACAACTGCCCGGGCCAGTATGTTATATCCGGCGGCAGTGAAGCGGTGCAAAGGGTATCGGTACGACTGAAAGAATCCGGGGGCAGAGTGATGCCCCTGGCAGTTAGTGTGCCGTCCCATAGCGAGTTGATGAAACCGGCTGCTGAGGAATTGCGGCCTTATTTAGAAGCTATAGACTGGATAGAACCGATGGTGCCGGTAGTCAGCAATGTAAACGCTACCGCCAATCCAGCCTCGCGATTCGTGGATTTACTGGTTAGACAGCTCTATTCTCCGGTTAGATGGGAACAGAGTGTACGCTATATGATGAACCTGGCTGATTACTTCGTAGAAGTAGGTCCGGGCAGCACCCTGTCGGGATTGATCAAAAAGATCGATAAAAACCGGCTGCTGGGCCAGGTGAATGATGTGAAAAGCCTGGAAAAAGTAATAGAGAAGGTGAAGACCATATGAGTTCTAGAGTTGCACTGATAACCGGCAGTTCCCGGGGTATAGGCAAAGCGATCGCCCTGGCCCTGGCTGCAGACGGCTGCCAGATCGCGGTTAATTATTATGAAAGCGGCCAGGCGGATGCTGAAGTCAATGCCTCCAATCGCCGGGATGCCGAGGCGGTCGCCGGGGAGATTGAAGCCCTGGGCAGCAAGGCGGTAGTATTGGGCGCTGATGTCTCGTCTTCGCAGTCGGCCCAAGAACTGGTCGATCAGACTGTCAAAGTCCTGGGGCAGATCGATATTCTGGTCAACAACGCGGGAATCAATAGAGACAACCTGCTGCTGCGCATCAGTGATGAAGAATGGGATCAGGTGCTGAAAACCAATTTAAATGCAGCCTTTTATTGCAGCCGGGCTGCGGTTAAACATATGGTTAGAAAGCGCTACGGCAGAATCGTGAGCATATCTTCGGTAGTGGGCGTCGGCGGCAATGCCGGGCAGGCCCACTATGCGGCTTCAAAATCGGGACTCCTTGGGTTCACCTATTCGTTGGCCAAAGAATATGGCCGGCGCGGTATAACTGCCAATGTGGTGGCGCCAGGCTATATTCAGAGCGATATGACCGCCCGGCTGAACGCTGAACAGACTGCCCGGATAGCGGATAATATTGTTCTGGGGCGGCTGGGAACCCCGGAGGATGTTGCAGGAGTGGTAGCTTTTCTGGTATCATCCAGAGCAGATTATCTTACCGGGCAGCTGCTCCGGGTCGACGGCGGTCTGGGAGGCCTATAAAATTAAATTGAATTCAAATTGGTTCGTGGTCTCGAACCATTCAGTCTGTTCAATAAAAGGAGGATGTAAGCCATGTCAGTTTTTGAAGAACTCAAGAAGATCATTGTTGAAATCAAGGATATCCCGGAGGAGCAGATTACTCTGGAATCCAGCTTTGCGGACGATCTGGAGGCGGACTCGCTGGACATCGTAGAAATGCTAATGCTCTTGGAAGAGAAGTTTGACATTCAGATTCCGGAAGACGCCGCGGAAAAGATGAAAACCGTACAGGATGTGGTCGAGTACGTTGAGGCTAAATTGTAGCAGATAGTTAAGAATAGGGGTGATGGGATGCCGGAACGCAGGGTAGTAATAACCGGTTTGGGGGTGGTGTCGCCGGTCGGTCTTGATAAGGATGAATTCTGGAGCAACCTCCTGGCTGGGAAAAGTGGCATTGGCCTGATCGATCGCTTTGACGTCAGCCAGTTCCCCACCAGGATAGCTGCGCAGGTGCGGAACTTTGACGTGCAAAAATATATCCCCCGTAAAGATGCCCGGCGTATGGATCTGTTTGTGCAATACGCTTGTGCTGCCGCCAAACAGGCAGTCCTTGATGCGGCGCTAGATTTTTCAATCGTTGACCGGCAACGGGTAGGTGTATGGGTAGGGTCAGGAATAGGCGGCATCGAAACCCTGGAACAACAACATAACGTTTTGCTTAAACGGGGTGTAGCCGGTGTCAATCCCTTTTTTATTCCCATGATGATAGCTAACATGGCTTCTGGACAGGTATCTATTCTGTTCGGTGTGCACGGACCCAATGGGTGCACTGTTACTGCGTGTGCTTCTGGAACTAATTCCATCGGTGAGGCTCTGGGATTTATCCGCCGGGGCGAAGCCGAGGTGATGATTGCCGGCGGAGCGGAAGCAGCTGTTACGCCTATATCCATTGCAGGCTTCTGTGCCGCCAAGGCCTTATCGACCCGAAATGATGAGCCTGACAAGGCCTGCCGTCCTTTTGATGCAGAGCGGGGCGGTTTTGTAATGGGGGAAGGCTCGGGGATCGTTATCCTGGAGGAGATGGAGCATGCTAAACAACGCGGCGCCCATATTTATGCTGAATTGATAGGTTATGGAGCCAGCGGGGACGCGGTTCACGTAGTACAGCCCGATCCGGACGGGAAAGGCGCAGCCCTGGCCTTTAAGAATGCCTTGACTGACGCCGGTATAGAGCCGGAGCAAGTAGATTACATCAACGCCCATGGAACCGGAACTGATTTAAATGATCAGATGGAGACCAAGGCCATCAAGGCGATTTTCGGCCAGCATGCCTACAACCTCAGTGTCAGTTCCATAAAAGCTGCTACCGGCCATATGCTTGGAGCGGCCGGTGCGGTGGAGCTAATCGCCACGGTGTTGTCATTGCAGAATAATATCATACCGCCGACCTTAAACCTGGAAAATCCTGATCCTGACTGTGATCTGGACTATACCCCTCTGGTGGCCAGATCCAAACCGCTGTCGGTGGCTCTGTCTGATTCACTGGGCTTCGGGGGCCACAACGCAGC
>NZ_DIPG01000070.1:28245-34749 GCF_002426325.1 Syntrophomonas sp. UBA5494
CAGCCGGAATACCAAGGCCAGATCGCTATGTTTGCCGGGGTGGACCGCATCCGTTTCAAACGCTCCGCCCTCCCCGGAGAGACCTTGTTGATCAGCACTGAACTCACCGCTATCAAGGGAAGCATTGGCAAGGGCAAAGGAAAGATAACTATTGATGGGGAGACAGTCTGCAGTGGGGAGTTTATGTTTGCGCTGGTGAAGGACCAGGAGTGAACCGGAGGAGTATATGTTAAAACGTTCATTTGGAAAAACCAAATATATACCTGTTCCTCAGGATGCCTTGCCGTACAGACCGGCAAAGCCGGGGCAGGCAGTCTGCCCGCAGTGCACTTCCGGTATATCTGAGGAGGAGATGCAGGAAAATTTCAAGGTCTGCCCGTTTTGCCGGCACCATTTTCCTATGAATGCTCATGAACGATTAAGCTGGATTGCGGAAGCCGGCAGTTTTGAGGAATGGGATACCGGCCTCAGTTCTTACAACCCCTTGGAATTCCCGGGATATGATGAAAAATTAGCTGACGCCCGGGAAAAGACCGGCCTTCAAGAGGCCATTATCACCGGGGTGGCCAGGGTGCAGGGATACCAGGTGGTTCTGGGAATAATGGACTCGCGTTTTCTGATGGGAAGCATGGGATCAGTAGTAGGGGAGAAAATCAGCCGGGCTATTGAAAAGGCCATGGAGCTGGGCTGCCCGTTCATTACCTTTGCGGTGGCCGGCGGTGCTCGCATGCAAGAAGGCATGCTTTCCTTGATGCAGATGGCTAAAACCAGCGCGGCTCTGGAAAGGTTCCACAAGCGGGGACTGCTCTATATCTCGGTAATGACCCACCCCACAGTCGGGGGAGTGCCAGCTAGTTTTGCAGGTCTGGGCGACATCATCATCGGTGAGCCCGGTGCTTTAATCGGGTTTACCGGACCGCGTGTGATTGAGCAGACCTTGGGGCAGCGTCTGCCGGAAAGGTTTCAGCGCGCCGAATTCCAACTGGAACACGGCATGCTCGATCTGGTAGTGGATCGAGCGGAATTGCCCGCTGTGATCGGGCAGATCCTAAGGCTTCACCTGGGAGGTAACCATGGTTAAAAGACAGTTTGATTATGAAGACAAATATGAGAATATTCAGGATAAAATCAAGGAACTGGTGGAATTATCGGGCAGTTTGGACTTCGATTTAAGCGGTGAGATCAAGGTATTGGAAAGTAAATTGCAAGCCATCCGGGATCAAAAATACCAGAACCTCACTCCCTGGGAAAAAATACTTCTGGCCCGTAATCCAGAGAGGCCCACTACCATACAGTATCTTGACAATATTTGTGATGAGTGGATTGAACTGCACGGCGATCGGCTCTATGGGGACGATCATGCTGTCGTAGGCGGAATCGGCGCCTTTAACGGCATGCCGGTGACGGTGATTGGCCATCAGCGCGGTAAGGACACCAATGAAAATATCAAACGCAATTTCGGTATGCCACATCCGGAGGGATACCGTAAAGTACATCGTTTGCTGGTGCAGGCTGAAAAATTCGGGCGGCCGATATTAACCTTCATCGATACTCAGGGGGCTTATCCAGGCGCCGGTGCTGAAGAACGCGGTCAGCCTGTGGCTATTGCTCAGGATCTCATGTTATTATCCGGGCTGAGTGTACCGATTATATCAACGGTTATAGGCGAAGGCGGCAGCGGCGGGGCACTGGCTCTAGGGGTGTGTGACCGCCTGATCATGCTTTCCAACTCGGTTTTTTCAGTAGCTTCAGCTGAAACTTGCGCTTCTATTCTGGCCAAAGATGCTAATCAGGCCGAGGGAATGGCCGGTGCCTTGAGATTGACCGCTTTCGACCTGAAAGATCTCGACATCGTTGACGAAATTGTGCCTGAACCCATTGGCGGAGCCCACACCGATCCTCAAGAAACCATAGCCAGGGTTAAAGAAGCCATAGCCAGAAATCTCTATGAGGTGATGGAAAAGGGCGGTAATCTTCCTGAACAGCGCTATCAGCGGCTGCGCTCCATCGGGCGCTATAACATTAAATAGCACATACAGGGCCACGTGGGGACGGTTCTTTTGCCTGCCGGGGCAGGCAAAAGAACCGTCCCCATGCCTGTTTGACTCAAAAAAGACTCGAGGAAAAGATCCCCGTGTGTCATATAGGGGCCGGGCTTGGGTGATACTAGAAAAGAAAAGGTTTATAATGGATAACATAACCATGAACGCAAAAATTACCGCGATAAGGAGGATGGCAGTGAACCATAGCCCGAAAAGAGATGAAATAGAGGCTCGCTTCAAATGGAACCTTCAAGACATCTATAATGATGATGCCGCCTGGGAAAATGATTATGAGCAGATGAAAACTATGCTGCTCAAAGCTGCGCAGTTACAGGGGACTCTGGGGCAGTCGGGCCCGCAGCTTTTGAGCGCTCTTCAGCAGATAGAATCGATCGACCGCCGGGGAGAGAAATTGGTGGTTTACGCCAAGATGCGCCGTGATGAGAATAATGCCGATAATCGTTATCAAGCCCTGTATGATCGTGCGGAAACCCTGATGATCGAAGCCGGCAGCACTATGTCTTTCGTAACCCCTGAATTGACTGAAATTTCGCAAGAAATCCTGAACCAATTCATGGAAGAATGCGAAGACTTGAAGCTATACCGGCATATGTTTGATGAGATTTTCCGGCAAAAGGAGCATGTGCTCTCCCAGCCCGAGGAAAAGATCCTGGCCCAAAGCGCCGATCTGTCCCTGGCAGCCGGCAACATATTTACAATGCTTAACAACGCGGATATCAAATTTGGAATGATCCGGGATGAAAACGGTCAGGAAGTGGAACTCACCAAAGGGCGCTATGGCCGGTTCATGGAAAGCCATGACCGCCGGGTGCGCGAAGAGGCCTTTCACGCTCTTTACAGCGCTTACGGAAAGCTGGAAAACACCCTGGCTTCATCTCTGTCAGCCAGTGTCAAAAAAGACGTCTTCTATGCCCGGGTCCGCAAATACCCCTCAGCCCTGCATGCCTCTCTCCAACAGGACAATGTTGAAGTTGAGGTCTATGATCGCCTGATTGAGTCGGTACACAGTTATATGAACGATATGTACCGCTATTTGAAACTGCGCCGGCAGATTCTAAACCTGGATGAACTGCACATGTACGATATTTATGTTCCTCTGGTGAAGGAATACCAGGCGGAAGTCCCCTATGATAAAGCCCGGGAGCAGGTTTTAGAAGCCCTGCAGCCACTGGGTGAGGAATACCTCAGTATTTTAAAAAGCGGTTTTACCAGGGGATGGATAGATGTTTATGAAAACCAGGGCAAAACCAGCGGCGCTTATTCCTGGGGATGCTACGATACCCATCCCTATGTCCTGCTGAATTATGATAACAAATTAGACGATGTTTTCACCCTGGCTCATGAGATGGGACATGCCCTGCACAGTTTTTACTCCAACCGCCATCAGCCCTATGTATACAGTCAGTACACCATTTTCCTGGCCGAGGTGGCTTCGACCGTCAATGAATCGCTGTTGATCGACTATCTGCTCAAACGCAGCAACAGCCGTGAGGAGCGCATTTATCTGATAAACCATTATCTGGAGCAGTTCCGCGGCACCGTATACCGCCAGACCATGTTCGCTGAATACGAAAAGATCATCCATGAAATGGTTGAACAGGGCAAGCCCCTGACCACCGAGGCATTGAAAAGCAGCTATCTGGATCTCAACCGGCTCTACTACGGCCCCGACGTGGTGATGGATGAAGACATCAAAATGGAGTGGGCTCGAATTCCTCATTTTTATTCAGCCTTTTATGTGTACAAATATGCCACCGGCTTTTCCGCCGCCACCGCCATCAAGGAACAGATCCAGAATGAAGGGGAGGCCGCTGTCAAACGCTATTTGGAGTTTCTCAAGTCGGGTTCATCAGATTATCCGGTAGAGCTGCTTAAAAAGGCCGGGGTGGATATGACTTCGCCCAAGCCGGTTCAATCCGCGTTGGATTATTTTGGCCGCCTGGTGTCCGAACTCGAAACGGCAGTCTCCGGCTGATCCCAATCGTTTGCGACCGCCAAATCCAGGTAATAAATGATCCCGGGCGGTCTTATTTTATTGCCTGGACTGGCGGTAAAAAGGCAAGCCGCTATCAAAAAATATAGGTTATGCGGAATACTCTCCCAAACCGGCTCCGGCCGGTTTTGTCTTGCAAATACTTTCATATTCGGCTTATTAAATGCACATAATGATTGCAGGATGCCAACTTTTAGTGCACGGTAAGGAGGAACATGTCTTGACTCAATTGACTGTACTGAAATGCGAAGAAGCATTTGATCAGAGCATAGCCAGAGTCACCCCCCGTTTGAAGGAGATGGGAAGTTATGATCTGGTCATCGGCATACCTTTTCATGAGGAGAAGGAGCAGTTCCTGGCCTTATTGCATTCGGTTGATCAGATCCTCACTTCATGGATAGGCAAGCGGCAACTGCTGTTAATGGTGGGCGATCATACGGCTATTGACTTCCTGGACGACATTGCAGAATTGGAACTTAAACACCCGCATTTAGAATTTGTATTGCCCGGCCACTGCAGCGGAAGAGGTTCTAGTATCCGTGCCATTATTGAGATCAGCAAGCGCCTGGAAGCCGATTTGATCTTATTCAGCGCCAATATGATCACCTCCCAGGGACCAGGCATTCAGGGAGACTGGTTAGAAAGCCTGTTAAATCCCATTCAAGGGCCCTACGACATGGTAGTGGGAAGCATGAGGCGTCATATGGGTATTGACAGTATCGCCCATATGCTGGCTTCACCGGTGATCGAAACTTTTTACGGCTTTCGCATGACTGATCCTTTAGGCGGCATTTATGCCATTAGCCACGATCTGGTGGAAGATTTGGCCCATGAAGCCATGTTCTGGGGGGAGGGCATTTATGGTTACGGAATAGATTTCTGGCTGATCACCCGAGCCTTATGCTGGAATAAGGTTATCTGCGAAGTCAGCCTGAATGGCGATGTCAAACCTGCCTCCCTGCAAAAACGCAACCGGGTATTCAGGGATACTGCCCAGATCGTATTTGAAGCCGCTAATCGCGACACGGCCGTCTGGGTGCAGGACCGCCTGGTGGTCAAGGTGGCCGACATCCTGGCCAACAGCGATATAAAACGTCCCGACCTGGGATATCATGATGTGGATGAACTCCTGGACAGCTTTCATGAAGGACTGAGGCTTTATTATGATTTAATGACCAATCTCTTCAGTTATGAACTGGTTCAGCAGATCACCGGGCTGAATGAGGAGAGCTTCAATCTGGACAATGACCTGTGGGTGAAGATAATGACCGAACTGACTATAGCCTACAGTTTAGATGAGGCCAATCGGGTTCAGGTCTTGGACTTATTGACCGCTTTATATAATGGCCGTGTAGCCAGTTATGTTCTGCAGATGCAGCAGTTTAAGGCTGTATTCCCGCAACTGGAGTGCAGCGAACAGGATGCTTTGCTGGTTTCCAAAATGGATTCTATAAGACGGCAATTGACCGACGAATTGCTCTGCTGCAAACCTGAATTCACCCGGCGCTGGATGAGCAAAAAGGAACAGGTCAAACCGGCCCTCATTCCACTGGGGTACATGGAATACGTGCCTGGCAAGCCCCTGGTTATTCCCAAAAAAATCCGGGGCAAAGACGGCCGCATAGTACAGACCGACAATATTTTCAGGAACCTGCGCAAGAGCTATAATGAAGAATTTGCCAAGTTTATCGGCGCAGGGCTGGGATTGCCGGTCAAAGGAAAAGCCCCTGACCTGATAGGCGGGGTGGAGCATTTCATGGAGCAGCTGGAGCAGGCGGCCGATAAAGTCATGCCCGGCGATCTCAGCAGCAGCAAAGGCCTGAGCGAGTTTGTCTCCAATATGCTCAACCTGGTAGAAAGCAAGCCGATATTTACTGTGCATATTGACAAGATCAGAGAGATGCTGGTCAGGTTTCCCCCGATCAATCTCATGATACCTTTGGGATACTACAAACCGGAACAGTTGATCGAAATGGTCGATCCCCGCGACGCCGTAACCTATGCCAATCTCATAGAAGATCGCTCCTATACCGACCGGGATGTAAACTGGCTGGCCGAGACCCTCAAACCCGAGAACTTTGAATGGGTGCCGATTAAAATCCTGATTATGCCGGAACAAATACAATTAGGCATTCTGGGGCGCGGCAAAATTTCCAATGCCAATCATATAACCGGACGCATCACGCTTCGCGCCCTTCAACCCGGGACCGGAGGCAAGTATCCCAAACTGAGATACCTCACTAGCATATTGCGCCGCCTGGCAGTTGCCGAACATTATTCTCAACTCTTTCAGCAAAATGTCGGGGAACGCAAGAATATCGGCGCCAAACTGCGCAATTCACTACAGATTTTGCATAAGGGCGAGGAATTTTCGATACACAATATTTTTGAAAACCATCATCATCGCTGTTTGGTGAACAAAATCAAAGCCCTGGCAGTTAAATTAGA
>NZ_DIPG01000085.1:0-4866 GCF_002426325.1 Syntrophomonas sp. UBA5494
CCCCACTCATCGTAGCTGTAGCTGTTGACGGTGTTGCCGGCTTCGTCTAGAATCTGGATCACATCGCCGTGGCCGTTGTAAAGGTAGTAGTAATAGTTGCCGTCAATATTTCTGGCCAAGGCTTTATGGCCCCAGATGTTCTGGGCGGTTACCTGGCCGGTTCCATCTGATTCGGCCACCACTAGACCATTATTATCGCAAAAGTAACGGGTAACGGTCGTACCTGTATCTTTTTTGATTCTTAAACCTTCCGGGTCATAGCTGTAGGCGGTGGAGCCGCTACCGGTGAAGGAAGCCAGTTCATCCCAACTGTTGTAGGCAAACTCTCCGGCTTTGAAGTTCGCGGTATCAATAGTTGTAATAGATCCTTTACTGCGGTTGCCCCGGCTGTCGTAGCTGTAATTGATTTCTTCTCCGTTAGGGCGTTTGATTCCTGTCAGCCTGTTTAATGGGTCATATTGATAGGTGGTGGTTTGACCCGCGCTGGTTATTGCTATGATGTTGCTGTTTTTATCATAGGCGTAGCTGAACTCGGAGAGAATGTTGGCCCCCATTTTATTGATAAGTTCTGTCAGCCGGTTTATGTTGTCGTATGTATATTCAGTTCTCAGTCCATTGGGATAGTTGACGGCCTTGACCATGCCGTCGGCGTAATATTCGTAGCTGAATTGCCTGTTGTCGGCGGTTATGGTATCGACTCTATTGAGGCTATCATATTGATAGTTGACGGTCTGATTGAAGGGGTCGGTGATCTGGGTGCGGTTGCCAACGTCGTCATATTGGAAGTCTACCGCATAATTGCTTATTTTGCGCTGGCTGGTCAGTCCGGTGGAGTAGTAACCATAATCCAATGATTCTCCGGCTCCGCCCTGGCTGCTATAGACGGCGGTTCTCTCCACTCCGCCCAGGGGATGATAGTAGTAGGTCAGCGTATCCGGGCCTGCGCTCATCCCTTGCAGGCGCTGGTTATTTTCATATTCCATGGTAGTGACTTTCCCGGTGGCATCGGTTACGGTTACCGGCAAGCCTGATTGATTGTATTGATAGCTGACGGCCTGGCCTTCGGGTTCGGTTTTACTGGTTAATAGGCCGCGTTCGTCGTAGCCCTTGGTGGTTATGAAGTCTTTTAGGCCCTCACTCTGCTTTACCTGACTGACGTTGCCTAAGCGGTCATAGTCATAACCGGTCTCCTGATTGAGGGGGTCAATAACTTTGATAAGCCTATTCAAGGGGTCATACTGATATTGGCTCTGGTTATTTTCAGGGTCGGTATATTGAATCAGATTGCCCAGATAATCGTATTCAAATGTTTCTTCCACTTCATTGGGCTGGCCCCAGCCGTCGGGATAGCCGCTGCGAGATATCTCTCGGCCCCATTGATCATAGGTTATCAAATGATGGTTTTCAGCGGCACCGGTAGATTGGGGTACGAAGTAGGATTTCTTGGTGCGGTTCAGTATGTCGTATTCGTAAACCTGCTGGTTGCCCTGGGTGTCGGTGATGCTCTGCAGACGATTCCATTCGTCCCACTCGTAGCTGGTTTGATGATCCAACGGATCGGTTGTGGAGATAATCTGGCCGTAATCATTAAATCCATATTGGGTGGTTATCCACTGGTCTTTCTCAAAATCATACTTGCGGCTCTGTTGCAATACGCCGTGGTCGTCGTAATAACCTATGGTTTCAAAGAAGGTTTCCGGACCGCTGCCGGAATCCCAGGTGCGATAAAAGTGCACTCGAAACAAGCTCCGATTATCCAGATCGGCTACAATGTAGTCGCCATAATCATAGTTGTCTTCCACGACATAAGAGCCGCCAATTCCTACAGAACTGGGATAAACCACTTTGGTCACTCTGCCCTGGTCATCGTATTCATAGCTGATGGTCTGGCCTGCGGCATCTTCCACACTGGTTATCAGGCCCCTAACAAATTCATATGTTTTCTCGGTGGTGCTGCTCTGAGCCTGGTTATTTTCGGTGTAGAATTGGGTGATGGCGGTGGGATAGGCATTATAAGCCCCGCTGTAATCGTATTCCGTGATGCTATCTATGCCGTCTTGATGATTGATAAGGACTTTAGTGACATTGCCCATATGATCATCATCTTCATATTGAAAATCAGTTGTCTCTCCTTTGGCATTCACTGTGGCCTGCAAACGTCCGTTATAGTCATATATACTGCTTTCCGCAAGCTGGATACCTTCATCCTGATAATAGGCTTTAGAGGTTAAGAACTTAAATGTTGGATCATAAGCATAGCTAATCGTAAGCTGTTCTTTGGCTGAAGCGTCATCCCATTCCGTCTGGGTCAGAGGTCTTGTTTCCGACTCTATTCCACCCCAGTCATTGTAGGTATACCCGGCATATAAGGCATCATTGTATGTAGCATCATATTGTTTTGTTGATATTTTTACAGGCTGGTTTTTAAATTTGGTGTCATATTCTTCAAAAGTAGTTGTGTCTCTTTCACCATCAGCCTTGATCTTAACAATTTGGTCTTTTACCCAGCCTATCGGACTTCCATGAAATATTATATTAGTCTCCAGCCCATTATCCTGCTGAATGGTACAGGTATAGTTTGCGTTAGTAAATGTATAATAAAAGTTACGGTGATAGGAAGAATAACTTGTTTCATCGTTGAAATTAAATACTGATAAAGCCCCTTCATAACTGTAATTCTTTACTAATCGCGGGGTCTGAGAATAATCATTTTCCAGCTGCGGGAACTCCCGGCGACTGCTAACGCGATATACTTCATGGGAGCCAAAATTTCCCAGGAATTTCGATTTTTTGGTATAATCGTACTGAATTTTAGAATTACGGACACTAGCATTACTGAGTAGGGCCTGAATCCCTGATGTGGGCGTCGCCCCGCTGTCAAATTTCCAACTGACATCCTGGCAATTATACTCATAGGCATTGCAGGTATCGCCGTTGTCACTGCTAAATAGGGTTGAGTATCTGGTTTCATAGGCGTCTTTGCCTGTTCCACAAGTAATTAGATTCCGGTTGCGTGTGTACGTATAGCTTACGCTGTCTGTCTTATCCGGGTTGTTAACTGTTACCGTAATAGTACCTGCATCTCCTATGTCTTCATTCAATGTATCAGTATATTCGAAATCGATTTCTCTTCCGATGCTATCCGTGATCTTCGATATCAGCGGCCACGCCTTATCCAACCTGACTTTATCTAACCAGGCATAACCCGAATAGTTCCCGCCCCCAAACTTGACTTGAACGTAATGAGTATTAGGTCCAGTGGTAAAAAAACCCTCCTTAAATTCCCAGGTGTTTTTTTCGGTAGCATCAAGCCTAATAGCACTCCCTTGTCCTGAGCCATAAAGATTTCTGTACTGCGAAACAGATACAAAAGTATGTCCTCCTGAAAGCTGATCATTCATGTAACAGCTGACATAATAGTTGGTGTTTGGTTCTACAGCGATATAATCTGTTTCGCTAATACTCGACTTACCCCAAACATAACCGTATTTTAATGAAGAATTATCATCTTTGCCGAAAGTAGTATCATAGTTAAAACAATCAGTTGGCAATCTATATTCATTTGAATGCCAGGCTCTGGATTCCGGATTTTCGAAATCACCGTTAATCACCAGATTTGAAACAGGCAGTTCTTCATGGTTGAAAACAATGCTGTTGCCAAACCGGTCCACAATACCTAGAAGACGTCCGTCATCCGCAAAATAGGTTTTGGTCTGGTCCGTTCGAATCAATACATAAGCAGAATCAACCTGTGTATTATTAAAGGTGGTGTCTTTTTCAAATCTGATATCATCACGGTGATACTTCTCAAGGTTGCTGTCATCCGGGTCATCTGTGAATTCGACATGATATACCGCGCCATCACCGGTATGGTAATATAACTCCTGCGCGTCGTCATCTTCATCTGCTTCGTCTGCTTTATCCTTCTCAACCTGTACGGAAGGCAGGGTAAGACTCCAACCTACTCCCAGGCTATATCGATCGAGGAAATAGGTGGAATGACTATTGTATCCATTAATACCATCCCCTTCAATCTTCCGGTCCCCAAACATAGCTTGATTACTTTGATAAAGTCTTCCTAAATTAAGATCCAACCCGTTTCTACCCGGAAGTTTGATGTCGGTTACCTTTAAGGTGAGATCGCCAGATAACGGAGATATGACTTCATCAGTATCGCGGAGCGCCGAATATTGTTCGTTTACTACTCCATTGATCGCTGACGGTCCAACCAGCGTATTATAATAGGCTTTTTGCGATTCAGCCTCGCTCATCAGGTTAACTATATCCGTCCCAATCAATGGTTCCAGTTCAGAAAAGCGATTGGCTTTTTTATCTTCCTTTTCAGACTTATCCTGTTTTGCTTCGGGCTCGGGTGGATTTACACTATCAGGATTATTCAGGTCTGTAATATCACCCCCTGCTTGTGCAGACGGGTCACCTGTATCATTTTGATCTTTGGGCGTAATTTCAGTTTCGCTGCCATCCGTGACATTGGTGTCTTTGCCGTTCGCCAGACCGGGGGCAGCCTCTGATTCATCATTTTCGCCTTCTCCGCGACCATCTTCCCGGAGCGATAGAGCATCGGGCAGCAAGATTTGATTTTCAGCAACCCCCAAATCAGTATCATCTAACAAAGTACCGTTCTCATTGCTATTCAGGCTGTTATCTGATTGGGTCGGTTGGGAACTATCCTCCAATGGGTTTTCATCTTTATTTGGTGAAACCGGGGTATCACCCGAGGCGCCCGAATGCGAATCTCCGTTCTCCGGGAGGAGTCCTTCCTCCGGGGATGTCCCCTGATCAGGATCAAGGTCATCTTCCTGCGGATCATTTGCTTCGGTTGGTTGCTCGGGGTCTTCAGGGGTT
>NZ_DIPG01000085.1:4952-5516 GCF_002426325.1 Syntrophomonas sp. UBA5494
GTTGCTCGGGGTCTTCAGGGGTTGGTCCATTAGGATCTTTCTCAACCTCAGGCACGATTTCTTCAGGTAATTGTTCATCTGCAGGATTCGCTTCATGCTGAATGAGCTGATCGAAAATATCAAGCATGCCTTTATCTTTTAGCGTCTGATAGATAACGGAATCTCGGTAAGGTTGATAGCCTTCTCCGGGCAGGGTCAGGTATACCGTTTGGGGTTCGGGCACGGATTTTTCCTTGGGGATATCAAAAGGCACTTCTTTAGTAAGCTTTAATTTCAATTCTATAGCCGGATCTTTTTTGTCTTGCTTTATTAGCTCCTTGTCTGAGCTTTTTTCACTTTCTGGAAGCTCATTTAAATCCGATGACTTTTCTTCACTCACGGTAGGCACGGTTGCAGTATTGGCGTTTTCAGTAACGGTATTTTGTTTATAAGTTTGATCTGCAAATGCGGACATTGGCAGAGCGGTTAAGACCATCAAGGCTATCAGCAAACAACAAATAGCTTTATTGCGCAGTTTAAATCCATACATCACTTTCATTCTCCCTTACCCCCCTGCCTTTCAGT
>NZ_DIPG01000085.1:5606-7430 GCF_002426325.1 Syntrophomonas sp. UBA5494
CCCTTACCCCCCTGCCTTTCAGTTTTGATCGATGGTCCGGTTGATCAAGCTGCCATTGTCATCATATTCATAGTGAATGACTCCGCCGGACTGCAGTCTGATTTCCTCCAGACGGTTGCTGTCGCTATAAAAGTATCGGTCATACAGAGTAGTGTATTTTTCTACCGCATTCAGATGGGTAGTTCCGTCATATCCGCCTATGGCGTAAATATCCCAGCCGCTTTCCGCCAATCCCAGCCCGCTGCGTGCATAAAGCATGTCGTTTTTCAGCGTCCAGGTATCAGATGCGGGATCATACTCAGCCATACTACTCAGGTATTCCCCGTTATAGCCTCCTACAGCATAAATCCTGCCATTGACGGCAAGGCACCCTAGATCAGTACTTGCCCACGGCATGTCGGTCAAACTTACCCACAGGCCAGTATCCGGGTCATACCTCCCCACTGAATCAAGGTAATTCATGCCATCATAACCGCCCACCACATATATCTGATCATTTAGTACTGTTGCGGTAAGACCGCTTCTTATGACTGACATGCCGGATAAGGTTGTCCATAGGTTCGTTTCGGGGTCGTAAACCTCCATTGTCGCCAAGTGCTGTGCGCCGTTTCGGCCCCCAAGAGCGTATATTTTATTATTCCACGCAACAAGGGCCAGGTGTGACCGGGTAGTAGGCATTGGTACTTTCGTGGTCCATGAATCGGTTTTGGGATCATATACTTCCAGCTGGTTGAGTACGGATGTATTTTCTCCCCCTGCTACATAGATCTTTCCGTTAAGTGCGGCTATACCTGCATAACTGCGGGCGGTTGGCATGGAGGTCATAGTCATCCAAGTGTTGCTTTCCAGATCAAACTTCTCAAGGATTTGCAGATAGTTCTGGTCCCTCTCTCCGCCTACAGCATAGATGTTACCGTCTACCGCGACAATCCCCGCACCACTTCTTCTAGATGTCATATCCGCCATTTGGATCCAGGTGTCAGGACCAATCGCGCCTGAACTGGGTCTGTAACGATCAGGTAAGTATTGTTCGTTTAAATTCAATGCCCCCGATGCATTGCCGCCGCCAACGGCATATACTTTTCCGTTTACTGCTGCCATACTTAGGTAAGCACGAGCACCAGTAAGATCAGTTTTTATCTCCCATATATCAGCGATAGGATCATAGACCTCAAGATTTGCCAGATAGGCTCCGTTATAACCCCCACCGACAAAAATTCTGCCATTCAAGCTGCAGATTCCGGCTCCTTGCCGGGGAATGGTCATGGCTGTTTTGGTTGTCCAGGTATTGGTGGTTGGATCATATTCTTCTATGACATTCAAAGTGCTGAGACCGTTGAATCCTCCTATGGCGTATATTTTCCCGTTTATTACAGTTGCTCCTAAGCGGCTCCGGGCAGTGGGCATAGGAGCTCTTGCTCTCCAGGAATTTGATAGGGGATTATATTCTTCAACCGCGTTCAAGTAGTTCTGACCGTTGTAGCCGCCTATGGCATAAAGCTTTCCATTCACTGGGGCCAGGGCCAGTTCGCTGCGGGAAGCAAGCATGTCTGTTTTTGGAGTCCAAGTGTTGCTTAAAGGATCGTAGGCTTCCAAAGTGCCAACATGACTACTGCCATCAGTGCCGCCTGCCGCGTATAGTTTTCCGTTTAAGGACGCTAACCCCAAGCTATGTCTTGCAATATTGAGACTGGCCACGGCAGACCAATCATCTACTGTGGAATCGTATTTTTCAACGGATGCAAGCGTTGTCCCAGCATTTATTCCGCCTACTGCGTATACCGATTCATTTATAGCTGCAGCAGCTAATTTCTCCCGTGGGGC
>NZ_DIPG01000085.1:7533-8707 GCF_002426325.1 Syntrophomonas sp. UBA5494
AGCTGCCATGAGTTTGGTGCTTGTTCCTGTGGAGCAATTATTCCTGGGTTGAATTCATGAACATATTGACAAACCCCGCTACTATCTAGACCCCCAATAAGGTAAGCCCTATCATTTGTTGTAATACACGACATTAGAGCTTTGGCTTCCGGCATACTGCCCTCTGTACTCCAGGAGTCGGTAATCGGATTGTATGCTTCAATAACATCCAAGCAACCAGCACCATCACTGCCACCCATGGCATAAATCAGGCCACCTATGTTAACAGCCACTAACCCGTATCGAGCCTTGGGCATGTTTTGTTTGCCAGTCCAAGTGTCTGTCTGCGGATCATATTCATAAACTGTATTAAGCGGGTTGTTATTGGTGTCTTGTCCGCCGATGACATATATTTTCCCGCCACAAGACACTGCCCCAAGCTTACTGACTATAGCTGGCAGATTGGCTTTGGCGGTCCAGGTGTTATTAACAGGATCATAAACCTCGGTAATGTTTGAATCGATTCCGCCAATAACGTAGATTTTGCCGTCAATTACAGCGGTTCCTGGATTCCTATGGTAACCAGTGCAGCTCGCTTTTGATGACCAGGTATTTGTAGAAGGGTCATACATTATGGTTGAACGGGTAATACCAGCTGGGACGGCACCGGCAACTACAAATATTTTATTGTCGACCGAAGCACAGCCAAGTCCATACCGAGCTTCCGGCATTGCCCGTACGGTGCTCCAGGAATCGGTTTCAAAATCATAAACCTCATTAAGTGCTTTCTTATTGTAATATGTATCGTCGATGCTACCTCCAAGAGCATAAATCTTCCCCCCGGCCTCAGCTGCTCCGAGTTCATAGCGTGCAGAAGGCATATTAGCTTTTTGGGTCCATTTTTCGGGCTCTGATTCATTCTTGGCAGGGTCATATTCCTCCACTCTAGTTAGAACACGCGTATCACAACCGCCAATAGCTAATATCTTATTATTTACTGAGACGACATTTGCTTTATAGCGTGGGGTGGGCATGGAGACTCGGTATTGCCAGGTATTATCCTGCACATTATAAGCCATTACATCACCATAATATTGCCCATCACTATATCCGCCTATAGCGAAAATAGTCCCGTTTACGGTTACCGCTCCGAATTGATCCCGCGGCGCCAACATATTTTCCCTAACTGTCCAGG
>NZ_DIPG01000085.1:8808-17811 GCF_002426325.1 Syntrophomonas sp. UBA5494
ATTTTCCCTAACTGTCCAGGTATTGTTGGCCGGGTCAAACTCTTCTACGGTGTCCAACCATCCATTATAAAAACCACCCAGCACATAGATTTTGTTCGCGTTGACCGTTACAGCCATCCGGCATCTGGGCGTTGGCATACTTGCTTTGGCTGTCCAGGTATCTGTGACAGGATCATATTCTTCAACTGTACTGAGATATGTTCCATTGTATCCACCGATCGCATATACTTTTCCATTACAGGATACGATCCCGGCATCGCCTCGTGCTGTAGGCATAGAAGATTTAGTCGCCCATGTATCAGCCTGATGTTCGTATTCCTCTACGGTATTAAGATACTGTGATCCATTATATCCGCCAATGGCATAGAATTTCCCATTGATTTCTGCTACCCCTAGTGCTGCCCTCGCAGTGGGCATGTTGGTTCTACCCACCCAGACTCCGTTATTCGAATTATATTGTTCCACGGTATCCAAGAACCCGTTGTTATAACCGCCAATTACATAGGTAAAATTATTAAGTGTACTTGCTCCGAAAGAGATTCTTTTAGACGGCATATATGGTCTGGGGTTCCACGCTCCTGGCTCAATATCTAGAGTTCTGACCCAACTGTACACCGTACTGCTGCTAGTACTCCTCCCTCCTATCCCGTACAGTTTCCCTCCAGCTACCACGGCACCCATGTTGCCATATGCGTTTACCGGGGTTAAAGTACTCCATTCATCTTTGTAAGGATCGTAAGCCTCCACAACTCCAATGCTTCCGTGGATTCCATATATGATGGCTCCCGAGCTCGACATATATAAGTTATTGCTGGTGGTTGGCATGCTGGCACGAGTGTGCCAGACATTTGCGATTGGGTCATATTCCTCTACGAGATTTAAGTTTCTATCCCCATCACCACCGCCTATAGCATATATTTTTCCGTTCACCGCACCTACATGTACGGTTCGAGCAGTCGACATACTAGCTTTATAGGTCCATGTATTGGTAGTCGGATCATATTCCGAAACCGTTGATATATATTGATCGTTTTCCCATCGTGTATCATAATAGACTCCCCCCAGGGCATAGATTTTTCCGTTAAGGTTGCATGCCCCCAGGCCACGCACAGCTTGAGGCAAATTGGCCCTGGCTGTCCAAACATTGGTATCTGGATTATATACATACATACTGTTTAAATCCGTTCCATTATCGTCAGCTCCGCCTAATACATAGATTTTGTTATCTAAGACGGTTGCGGCAAAAGAAGCCCGAGGAATTGGAAGACTGGCCTTTGTAGTCCAGGTATCGGCAGCAGGGTCATACATCTCCATTTTTCCGGTAACCCCACCCTTTACATATCCACCCATGGCATAAATTTTGCCCTTGCATTGGACAGCAATTACGTTGGCCCTTCCAGCGGACATATTAGCTACACTTTGCCACTGAGGAATGGAATACAAATGGTACTCTGAATCATGTGGGAAATCTGATCCTGTAGAACCACTATTATTAGCAGCCACCTGAGTAATGGGACTGTTGCTGGAATCAATTGCTGTTACCGCATTATAGCAATTGATTTTGCTGTGGTTGTTCACCTTACCTATAAGAGAAGAAAGACGGTCACATCCGTTAATAATATTGGTTTTGATCTGGAGCGAACTTAATTCTTCATTTGCAGCCCTAACCAGAGCGGCTTCTGCAGAAACAAAAGCTGCTGCCATCGAAGTCCCTCCGCTGGGTCCATAATCATTGTCAGGTAAAGTGCTTATTATCTCTTCTCCCGGCGCTGCAATATCTACTACATCCGCGTTATAGTTGGAAAATGCCGAAAAAGCCGCCGATTGATTGAAAGAAGCTACAGTAATAACGTTGTCTAGCTGGTAAGATGCCGGATAAACTGGATAGGAAGATAGATCCTGACCATTATTGCCGGCCGCAGCTATAAACAGGATCTCGGGATGAGATTGGATGACCTCAAATAAGGCTTGATTATACTGGCTGCTTCCCCAGCTGCAATTTACAATTGTAGCCCCCATTTGTGACGCATACTGTATTGCATTGATAATATCGCTAGTATATGCGGTTCCGTTCTTGAAGGCTTTTAAAGACATTATTTGGGCTTCAGGAGCAACACCGGCTATCCCTATGCCGTTATCCTTTTGTGCAGCAATAATACCTGCAATATGGGTACCATGCCACTCATCAGACATGTTTTGGGGATCGTGTATTAAGTTATCGTTACCGCTGAAATTCCATCCCCAAATGTCATCTATATATCCATTATCATCGTCGTCGATTCCATTACCGGGCAATTCCATTGCATTTACCCAGATATTGCTATGCAGATCTTCATGGGTTATGTCGATACCGCTATCAATAACAGCAACACAAACGCCTTGACCGAGAGATTCATCCCAGGCCGGGACTACATTGGCATCGAAACTGTATTGTGGCGAGGTAGTAGTTGTCTTTTCATCTCCAGGAAGTTCTATAGATTCTGACCCTTGATAGAATTGACTGTCTATACCCCATTGCTGATTATAATAGGAATCGTTGGAGACCATCGAGATGGCGTAATCAGGCTGAATATATTCTATGTCCGAGAATTCCGGCAGGGTTCGTAAATCGCTGATTATTGTGTCTTTATCGGTTGGTTTGGAAGTTACTATCAATTCAAATTCTGATCTACCTAATTTTTTGATTGTCTTAGCCTTGTAAAAATGAGCCGTCTTCGGGTTTTCCCTGGTTATATCAGCCGTTCCCCGTTTATATTTAATCAGAAATCTTGTTGTTGCATTGGCCGAAACCGAGGGCGTTACAATTACCGGTTCTATGGCTTGATTGACAGGTAGATTAACAGGGCTGATATCCAACTCGCCTTTAGCGACACTTGGAAATATCAAAATAAAGCATAAAAATAAATAAATTGAACGTTTTAAGCCTATTCTACAAAATTTTACGACTGGCCCCACTATATACCCCTCTCCCCTCGACAAATTAAGTGAATATTTATTTATTTTTGAATATTGTATACATTTTCCTCCCTCTCGGCACAAACAACCGGTAAATGAACATAAATGGCCGCGATAAGAGCATGAACGATATTATGTAAACTAAAAGGTTCAGGGAATAACATTTTATTTTGAAGGCTTGATTTGAGAGGTTTTAGTTTTAGGATAAACGCAAATGCGTTGCATAACGGGGCAATTTAATTATCATGAGGCCTGTCGGTTCACGAGAACCAAAAGCAGTATTCGCACTAGTTTCGCAGATAACTGCGGTTGCGTTGGTTTGGAAGAAATCTTTTGATCAATATTTTAAGGGTGATTTCCAGTTCTTCATCAATATCAGGATCATCCTCATTTACTTGTGTTTGCATTACGGCGGAAGTATGGTGAATTTGCGGGCAGCCTTGTATAATGCGCCTTGATAGCTGCCGCTGGAAATAACCGTATATTCGCGGGCGGCACCGTTCATCATCGAAGTGCCGCTGACCACACAGTGAGCGCCGTTCGGCAAAGCTATATCCGCTTGAAGGGGATCGCTCTGACTGAAGGGCCGGTTGGTCAATTGGCAGTGCGCCCAGGCCAGCCCGGCATCAGCAGCCTGCCAGGCTTGCAGACTGCTGCGGTCCCAATACACGATGTTCCCGTTGATAAAGGCGGTCTGCAGACCCGCCATTATAAAACCGCTGCAGGCCAACATAACCACCAGGACGAATATAACCGCATTGCCTCGTTCAGATGTCTTCAAGGCCCTGTATCACCTCGCTGGCATAGCGATTGTATTTAAAATTGCTTATTCCTTCACAGCGGGAACTGCCTTGTTCAGCAGAAATAAGCATGACCACCGTACCTGGATTATGTATGGAGAAGTTCAGGCTTTCGATGTATTCCGCCAGAGGCAGCGGAGAACCGTGATTGCTGTCGCGATAAAGCTGGCCGCTATCCACGTAATAATGCAGCATTTCATCGCTCATGGTCAGATACAGATGCGGCCCGCTAACTGCGTTTTGCCCCGTGGCGTCCTTTACCTGCACCTGAATAGAGCCGGCCAGATCCACGCTCAGATGCTGGCGGGCCCGCCTGACTGCGTATTGAAGATCGGGAGCATGCTGAAGCTTTTCCGCCGCCAGGAAAGCGTGCCAGAACAAGGCCATAACGCTTTGCAGGATAAGCAGCAATAGAAACAAGGCCAGTACGGTTTCCAGCAGTGTCAAACCAGACTGGCCTTTTAAACCTGATAAGAATTTACGGGGGAGCGTACAACAGGGTGTACATCTCCACTGCTTTTTCAGTTTGTCCACCATCCCAGTTAACCTTCACCTGAATTTCCAACAATTCCGCTTGAGCATCATAGGGCTGATAGCAGATCTGCCAGGGATAGATGTTCTCTTCTACCGGCTCGCCGAACAACAATTCACGAGCATCCCCACCGCTTAAAGGCCCGATTGCCAGGCCGCCGGGGTCGGCGCGGTAATAATCCAGAATCCCGAAAGCCAATACCGAGGCCTGGGTCTGCCTTTCGGCCTCTTTTACCCAATGCCCGCTGACGCCGGCGATCTTAATGATGGAGCCCGATAACAATCCCAGCAACAATAAAGCCACCAGAACTTCCAGCAAGGTGACTCCGGCACAATTCCGAAGTTGACTGCTGCGGGCTCTCAGGCCTTGTCTGATCCTATTCCCCACGGCCCAGCTCTGCCAGGGTATAGGCCGCTCCGGTTACGGGGTTGGTGGGAATGGATTTGATGTAATCATTCGTAACCAGTTCATCCAGATCAGCCACCGTATTGCCTGTATTGGTCTCGTATAAATCACAGGCGTTGTTGAGCATATCCAGATTGGCTTGATTGGCTTTAGTCTCAGAATCTGTTAGGATATTGGCAAATCTGGGCACCACCAATCCGGCCAAAAGGGCCAATATGGCCATAACCACAATAAGTTCAATTAAGGTAAAACCCTGTTCCCCTTTAAGCTTTGACCTTATTCTCATTACACTCACCTTTTACACCTCCTTTCTTTCTCTTCTAAACTACAAGCCGCCGGCCAGATCCATGAGACTGTACATCGGCAGGAGCGTAGCTATTACCGTTGTACCCACTAGAAAAGCCACCACCAAAATCAAGGCTGGTTCCAGCAAGGCGATCATGCTATCCAGCCTGTGCAGTAGTTCCTTTTTCAGATGCGTGGCCAGTGCGTCAAGCATTTCAGCAAGGCTGCCGCTCTCTTCTCCGGCCGCAATCATGCGGATATACATCTCTTCAAAAATGCGGTATTGGGCCAGACTCCGGGCTATACCCTGTCCGGCCCGCATATTCAGGCAGGTCTCTTTAATAACCTGCTGCAGGTAGAGGTTTTCCACCGTTTTCCCGGCCGTCTCCAGTGCAGTCAAGGCAGGCACCCCGACTTTGAGCAAAACGGCCAGAGTCTCTGTAATCTGCATGATGGCCCGACCGCGGATGGTTTTTCCAACAATAGGGAGGGTAAGCACCCGATGATGGACCGGCAAGGCCAGGGGCGTTTTTCGTATAACCCCGGTTATTATAAAGCTGCCGGCCAGAAACAGGACCAAGACCAGCAAGCCGAAATGCCTGATGAATTCTGCGCTGGAAATCACCAGGATAGTCAGGGCTGGCAAAGGCACCCCGCTGGTGGCGTAGAGTTCAGTAAACATTGGCATGATAAAGAAACTTATGCTCAACACTGCAGCCACCGCAAATACAAATACGATGCTGGGATAAGCCAGTGCGGTCAACACCCGGTGGTTGATTTCATATTGATGCTCGATGTATTCACTGGCCCGGTAGAGCATGCCGGTGAGTACTCCGCCGGACTCTCCGACCTTTATCATCTGCGCGGCCAGTCCGGGAAAGAGCTTGTCATGCGAGGCTATCGCATGATAGAGGGAAAAGCCGCTTCGGACTTGATCCAGTACGTCGTCCAGGGCTTCTTTCAAATAGGGTCTTGAAGTCTGGGCGATAAGGATTTCCAAACTGCGTTCCAGGCTGAGACCGGCTCCCAACATCACCGCCAGCTGTTTGAATAACTGGGCTATCTCACGCCGCGGTATGCCCGCCAATTTAAACCAGTCCAGTCCTGGTCCAAATATGGAAGCGAACCGGGTTAAAGCCAAATTCACTTTAGGGGCTGATTCTTTATCAGCGGATTTGTCCTGTGATACTGCCGCCTGCTCCATCATGGCCCTTCCCTTTCATTGTCTTCGCTTACTACGCGCATCACTTCTTCCAGACTGCTTAAGCCCCGTATAGCCTTATCAATCCCATCATGCTTTATCGGCGCCATGTGATTTGCCACGGCCAGAGCTTCCAATTCCTCCTCAGAACGAGCGCCTGTATAGATGACCTTTTTCAATCGCGGCCCAATTGTCATCACTTCTTGAATGGCGGTTCGTCCCATATAGCCCAGACCCAAACACTGGCTGCACCCTACCGGCTTGTACATCGTCATCCCGCTCAACTCGGGTTGATTGAAAAGGACCGCCGACCTATGATCCAACCTGAAGCCTTCCTGACACAGCGGGCATAATAGCCGGATCAGGCGCTGCGCCACAATGCCGGTCAGGGCTGAGGCCAGGAGGTACGGCTCACACCCCATGTCCATCAGTCTGGCCACCGCTGCTGCGGCACTATTGGTATGCAGGGTGGATAGAACCAGATGACCGGTTAAAGCCGCATGAACCGCCAGCTGTGCGGTCTCCTCGTCGCGGATCTCACCTACCATGATCACATCCGGGTCCTGCCGCAAGGCGGAGCGCAGCCCGTTAGCGAAACGGAGCCCGGCCTTGCTATTAATCTGCACCTGGTTGATGTTCTCCAGAGAGTACTCCACCGGGTCTTCCAGTGTGATAATATTTTTGTGCACGGTATTGATCCCGTGCAGCAATGCGTACAAAGTGCTGGTTTTGCCGCTGCCGGTAGGGCCGGTCACCAGCAGCAGGCCATGATTGCGTCTGGACAGGCTTGTCAGGAGTTCGTAATTGTGCCGGCTTAAACCCAGCTGCCCCAATTCGGTAATGGCCTGTGAGCGGTCTAGAACCCTTATAACCGCCTTCTCGCCCTGTACGGCAGGCATGGTGGAAACGCGGCAGTCAACCTTGCCGTGTAAACCCGCAAAGGTAAAGCGTCCATCCTGGGGAAGCCGTTTTTCAGCTATATCCATTCCCGCCAGGATTTTTATGCGGGATATCAGTTGGGGATGAACCTCATGGGCCAGAGTCGCCACCTGATATATAACGCCATCGATCCGGAAGCGCAGCCGGACATCATTTTCCCTGGGCTCGACATGAATATCACTGGCCCGGTGTTGTATGGCCTGATGCAGGATCTCATCCAGCAAGTCAATACAGCCCAGGCAGCCCAGGTTATTCAGGGAGATGCAGCCCCGGAGTTCTTCCGGCCGGGCTTCTGAAGAGGTTTGTTTTGGCTCGGTGAAGGAAATAACCTTGGATAAGCCCGGCTTAAGGGCGCGCTCCGTATGGCCTGAGGCGGTTTTAAAAGCCATTTTTCTACACCATCCGCTTGTTTCAGCAGTCTATTCTAAATATATACAATTATTTACATTATTTCCATAAGATGTTTTTGGGGTTTTTGTAGCCTGCTGTTGCCAATCTGCTACGGCGACTTAAAGTACCTGGACTTACTGGGCTATCTTTGTTATGTTTTTGTTAGCAAAATTCGGAAGGAAGAAGCGGCCGATGGTTGAAGGGATATTCCAATATTATTTCTTATTCGATGAGGATGCACCGCAGTTTATTGGCAAAATGGCTCCTTTGCTGCAAAACGCCGGATTCCGGCCGTTTACTGACTGTGATGGCGGCGGCTTGCCCCATAGTCTGCCCTTTAAACAAAGCTTCTGGCAGTTTTCTACGGGCGAGGGGAGCTGTGTTTGGGCCCTGGCTTACAGTCCGGCAGGCAGTTGGCAAGATTCTTTTCAAGAGATCAAATCCCTGGAGCAACAAGCCGGAGTGGATGTGGATATGATCCTGGGCCAGGCCACAATTGTAATCGCCCCGGGACATCCCTGGGAAGACCTGCTCAAGCATTATGAAGCGGCGGTGGGGGGAAAACCGGGTATGGAAATACCGGTAAAAACCGGCCGGCTGATGAGATATGCCCTGTCTCCGACCAATATCTTTTATGTAGCCAATCCCGAAGTTTACGATGCTAGCAGCTCTGTTTTTTGGGGACAGCGCTTGGCGCAGTTCGAAGCTCAACAACTTAAGGCGGGAATAATAAGCAGGCTCTTGCGGGAACAACTGGCCTCAGTAAACCGGGAAACTGCAGCTCTGGACCGCGAGTTATCCTTGATACTGCATGCCAATCTGGTTTCAGACCAGGGAGAGCATAAAGAAACCGAAGAATTGAATGCTCAATTGAACAGGCTAACCACTTCTTATGCCAAAATAGCCGGAAGCCGTCACCTCATCGCAAAAGGCAAAGCCAACTTGCAGGCCGTATTAAACCAGTGGACCCGCCAGCTGCGGCAGGAGTCTGCCTTAGATTTTGATCAGGCCCGGTTAAATACCTGGATGGAGAATTATCATGAGCGTCTCGACCAGCTGACCCAAGCTGAAGCCAACCTGCAGGTATCCCAGCAAGACTATCAGGCGGCTATCGAGGTGGTGCGGAGCCGCATCGACATGATGAACAGCCGCAGCAATCTGGCCACACAGGCTCAAATCCGCGAATTGATGGAGCATAATACCGAGATGCAGAAGCAAAGCCTGGTATTCCAATACGCAGCGGGTTTGATTGAGTTTATCGTCCTGGCTTATTATAGTCATTCCCTGTGGAAAAACCTGTCTCATGAAGGTTACTTGATGGTACCGGCCTCAATACAATTCATTGTGGTGTTGTTGTTTTCCGGCAATGCCGTGTACTGTACCCACCTTCTGGCAGAATACATGCAAGGCGAGTATGAGGTTAAATCCAAAATGGTCATATCGTTGATCTCACTGGCCGTGCTCTTGGTGACAATCATCGCCGGAACCATCTTTTT
>NZ_DIPG01000085.1:17961-35666 GCF_002426325.1 Syntrophomonas sp. UBA5494
TTTAGCCTTTCCAGCAGGCGCCTGTAATGGCTTTCCTCCTCCCTGGCAATCTGTTCCAGCATGAGTCGGGTTTCCTGATCCTCTGCAATGAGGGACATTTCCAGATATTTTTCCTTGGCCATCTTCTCTTGTTCGAGGGCTAATTCAATGGCTTGTCTGATATTCATAGCTATTCCCCTTTAACCACATCGGTCTCTTGACATTATATATTAAAATCCGCCCCAGGGTCGACACCCGCCTAGTCTGCATTACATGCCAGGCTGCCATTTACATAATACGCTTTAAGGTTAACATCCGGGCTGGCTCAGGAATCATTACGATAAGCTTCGTTCATAATAGGTCATAACAAGACAAAGCAGGTGTTATTATGAACGAAGCTTTAGTGGTTTTTGTACGCAGCTTGATTGCTTTTGCCTCCCTGCTTATTTTCACCAGAATGCTGGGAAAACAGCAGCTAAGTCAGCTCACTTTTTTTGATTATGTTTTGGGCATTACTATCGGCTCAATAGCAGCCACTGTTTCAACTGACCTGAGCAGTCCGGCCTGGCCCCACTGGGTGGGTCTTTTTACCTGGGCCGCCATAGTGGCCATTATGCAGTGGTCCAGCATTCATTGGAAGCTGGCGGATCGTTTTCTCAGCGGGGAACCGGTGGTGGTGATCATGAAGGGTAAGATTCTGGAACAAAACATGAAAACCGTTCATTATACCATTTCCGACTTATTGGAGCACCTTCGCGACAAAAGCGTGTTTGATTTAAGCCAGGTGGAGTTCGCTGTTCTGGAAACCAGCGGCACATTATCAGTGCTGCTCAAGCCGGAACATCAAACCCCTACCAGAAAGGATCTGAATATCACTCCCCCGCAAGGAGGCATAAGCACCGAAGTCATTTATAGCGGTCTTGTAATGGAAGAAAATCTGAAGAGGGCCGGGGTGAATCAAAAGTGGTTAATGAAACAGCTCAAGGCCCAGGGAATATCGAGTCCAGACCAGGTGTTTTTGGCGACTTACAATTCTCAGAGCGGGGTGTTGTTCGTTGACAAATATCAGGACAAATAAACGGGGGGATGAACTGTGCGGAAATTGCTTTATTACAGCATAGTTGTCGTGATTTTGACGGTATGCCTGCTTGTTATGAACGCGGACAGCTATTTAAGCACAGGCCGTACTGATACAGAAAATGTCGTGCTGCATTTATCAGCGTTGAAAACCTCGTTGGATAATGCTCAGTGGGAATCGGCCCATCAGCATTACCAGGCCTTGGATACGGCCTGGCAAATCATTAAGCCCCGTATTCAATTCAGTGTGGAGAAAGATCAAATGGATGCCATCGATTCGGGCTTAGCCAGATTGGCGGCTTACATCCGCTGGCAGGACAAAGTCGGAGCTGCGGTCGAATTAAGCGAGATTGAATCCCATTGGGATAATCTCCGGCGCTAGAGAGCTACACAGGCAGGCTTTGTGCTGAGGCGATGGCCTCAATGACCGCCCGTCGGGGCACATCGTCACGGATGGTGAAATGCCCGATACCCTCAGGCAATACCAGCCGCAGTTGGCCCTCCTTAACTTTTTTGTCATTCTGCATATGACGGTAGACCGTTGCAGGCGGATAGCCGGGAAATCTGGTTTCCAGGCCGAGGCCTTGATAGAGATCGCCTATGCGTTTCAAATCCTGCTCATTAAGCATTCCCAGCTTCGTTGCCAATATGGCCGCTGCCACGGTGCCTATGGCCACAGCTTCCCCATGGGTATAGACCCGGTAGCGCCCCAGTTTTTCCAGGGCATGTCCAAAGGTGTGCCCCAGGTTCAGGCTCATACGCAGATCATCCTCGCGCTCATCCTGGGCCACAATCATCCTTTTGAGTTCACAGCAGCTATGGATAATGGCCTCTAATACTTTCTTATCGCGGTTCAGAATCTGCTCGCGGTGCTTTTCCAGGTAGCAGACAAAATCGGCATCAAAAGTGATGCCGTATTTGACCACCTCTCCCAGTCCGCTCAAATAATCCCGGGATGACAGGCTTAAAAGCGTATTGCTGTCTATTATCACCAGCGCGGGCTGGTGGAAAGCGCCGATCAGGTTCTTGCCCTGACGGTGGTTGACCGCCACTTTCCCGCCTACACTGCTGTCGACCTGGGACAGCAATGTAGTGGGTATTTGCACCAGGCGGATTCCGCGCTGGTAAATGGCAGCCACAAAACCGGCCAAATCTCCAACCACTCCGCCGCCTAAGGCAACCACCGCACTGGAACGCTCCAGCCCGGCCCGGACAGCCTGGTCTACGATTTTCATGGCTTCCTTAACATTCTTAAACTGCTCTCCATCAGGCATTTGCGCAACTGCAACCTTCATGCCCTGCCCGGCCAGGCTGTTTAACACCCGCTCCCCGTAAAGAGAAAAAACCAGGGGATTGCTTACCAAGAGCACTTTCTGCACTCCTGCTTGTGCCTTGATAAGCGCTCCGGCCTCATCCAATATGCCTGACCCGATCATAATGTTGTATGAACGTTCCCCCAGATCCACCCGCAACTTGTTCACCGTCCAACCCTCCTGAAATTACTGCTGTCCCCTGGGCTCATTCCCGGGATTCTGGGGAGTTCTTGCGCCTGCTATTCATTCTCTTTACCTGGGAGATGATTTCATTAACCACCTTGTTTAATTCCTGACCGGTGGTGTTGACCCTGATATCCGCACGGGCATAGTATTCTTCCCGGGCGGCCAGCATTTTTTCGATGTCTTCAATGGTGGTGTGCTTGCTTAAAAGCGGCCGGTTGCTCTTTTTACGGCTTACCCGGGACATGATCACCTCCGGGCTGGCTTCCAGACCGACAATAATGCCGTTTCGTTTCAAGGCCGCCACATTCTCGGGATGAATCACCACCCCGCCGCCGGTTGCTATGACCAGATTGGTGCGCTGCCCCAGCTTCTGCGCCATTAATTGCTCCTCGGAGCGAAATCTGGTTTCGCCATGTTTCCTGAATAACTGGCTGATGCTCATGCCGGTGATGCGTTCAATCTCACGATCCATATCCACAAATTCAAGATGCAGCCGTTCTGCCAGACGCATCCCTACTGTGCTTTTGCCAGTTCCCATAAAACCGATTAAAACTATATTTTTTCCCATTGCCACACCTTTTTCATATATTTGCGATAGCATTCAAAAGCATCTCGGATCTGATCCAAATGGTCTCCGCCGAACTTTTCCAAAAAGGCCCGGGCGATGCCGAAGGCCATCATGGCTTCACCCACGACAGCCGCAGCCGGAACCGCACAGATATCCGATCTCTCCACTGTGGCCTCTTTCTCCTGCCACAGCCTGGTGTCCACACTCTTAAGAGGCTTATACAAGGTCGGTATCGGTTTCATATAGCCTCGGGCCCAAACCGTCTCCCCGTTGCTGATACCGCCTTCAAGGCCCCCGGCCCGGTTGGTCTGGCGGTATATGCCCTGTTGAGGATTGTAGAGTATTTCATCATGAACCTTAGAACCTGGCAATGCGGCATTCTGCACACCTTCGCCGATCTCCACCGCTTTGATCGCAGGAATGCTCATCAATAACCCGGCTAGAAGAGCGTCCAGTTTTGCATCCCAGGATACATGGCTGCCCAGCCCCGGCGGAATCCCGACCGCACCTACTTCAAAACATCCTCCCAGCGATTCCCCGTCCCGGCGAGCGGCATCTATAGCCTCCATCATGTCCTTTGAGGCCTGGGGATCGGCACAGTGTACCGCTGAATTCTTCAAATCTTGTTGCAATTGCTGCCAGTTCTCACGGTTTACCGGCTTGCCCGGACAGCTGACCTTTCCGATAGCCACCACCCGACTATAAATGTATATGTTAAAAACGGCCAGGAATTGTTTAAAAATTGCTCCCGCCGCCACCCGGGAGGCTGTCTCGCGAGCGCTGGCCCTCTCTAACACGTTGCGCATATCCCGATGATTATATTTCATGGCCCCGGGCAGGTCGGCATGGCCAGGCCGGGGCGACGTCACCTGACGCTCTTCCATCTGTCCGCATACGCCGCTGTTCATTACGTTCTGCCAGTTGGGGTAATCTTGGTTGGCGATGATAAACGAAATGGGGCTGCCCAGACTGATCTGATTGCGGACACCGGACAAAAGCTCGGCCTGATCATTTTCTATAGCCATGCGCCCGCCGCGCCCGTAACCCTGCTGCCGCCTGTTAAGTTCATAATCGATAGCGGCCTTGTCGATAGGTACTCCGGCCGGGAAACCAGTTACCACCCCTATCAGGGCTTTGCCATGTGATTCACCACAGGTTTGAAAACTTAGCATTCATATACTCCTAATCTTTTGCGTTCTAATGATATGGAACGGCCCGGCTACCAGCTGGCAGGCGGTTGATCAGCCACCCTGATCCGGCCTGCTACCGGGCTTACTATCACATAGTAGGTATCCTCTCCTTCATTCATTAACACCACCGTGCCCCCGGAGCGCGGTATACCCGAAGGCTGGAAAATACATGCCGGAACTCTGCCGATCTGGGTGGGGAAATTGGGTATTGCGGCATACTGCGTCCCATCCAGATAATAGCGGGTCGTCCCCATCAAATACGAATTGGTAGAATAATAGAAGCGCACCATCTGCTCCTGCCCGGAATAAATGGCTTTTTGCTGGGCGGAGCGTAAAGTCCAGGCCATCTGCTGAGCGCTGTTGTCCAGGCGTTGCCGGGCAATCACCTGTTCCAGGGCGGGGGCAGCCGCCGCCAGGCTAAATGCGGTGATCAGCATCACCACAAGCAGCTCGAGTAAGGTGAATCCCTTTTCATCGCAGGCCATTTTCTGCTACTCCTCTCATGAACTCTAACGGGGCTTTGACCCCCAGCCACAATTCCAAACTCAAAGCAGCCTGGTTAACGAACATCGACAGGCCGTCAACAGTGGGCAGGCCAGCCGTCTTGGCCATATTGAGCAGCATGGTCACCCGCGGGTTGTAAATTATATCACATATCACAGTCCCCGGTTCAACCGCATCAAGGTTTGTGACCGGGCTATTGGTAATGTCCGGGAACATGCCGATTGGAGTGCAATTCACTATCAAATCAGTGCGATTGGCATTTTGCTCGAATGCCTTCTGGCTCATCTCGATGGCCACAGCCAGACCATCGGATTGACGGTTTATGAAAAGGGCCAGGGATTGGGCCCGTTTAAAATCGATGTCCAGCAGTATCAGTCGCTTGAATCCCCCTGCCGCCAATTGATAGGCTATAGCCCGGGCAGCGCCGCCGCAGCCGATTAATAAAGCATTTTCCGTCTTCTTAGGGGGGTGTTCCTGTAAAGCCTGCATAAACCCGGCTCCATCTGTATTGTGTCCGACAAGACGCCCCGATTGATTTACTATTACATTCACCGATGAACAGGCTCTGCTTTCCGGGCTGAGTTCATCCAGATAAGGAATCACTGCTTCCTTGAAGGGAATGGTCACATTGATCCCGGCCATGCCCAGGCTGCGGATGGAGTTCACCGCCTCTTTTAACTGGTTGGCGTCTATTTCAAAGGGCAGATAGACATAATTGAGGCCTAGATGGCGTAAAGTGCGGTTATGCAGTAAGGGGGAAAGGCTGTGCTGCAGGGGATTGCCTATAATGCCCAGGCAGCGGGTTTGGGTATTGATATCCATAGCATGCTCCTTTGACGCCGGGTAGATGTCATCTCCCAACTGGATAATAATTTCAGATACTGCGGTGGGTTGAGGCAGTTAGAAACGCCTGGCCTTTCGCTTTTGGTTTCGTTTCAAACGATATAAGACCATTTTCTCCATAGCCCGGGAAATCTTAGTACCGAAAAATTCCTTTCTGGCCAGAGGTGTTACCAGTATGGTAAACAACCCGGCGCGATTTCCTCCCAGGACATCAGTAAAAATCTGATCCCCGATCACTGCGGTTTCTTCAGGCTTAACCTTCATTATCTCCATAGCGCGATAAAAGGCGGCACGGCGAGGCTTCCTGGCTTTATAGATAAAGGGAATGTCCAGGCGTTTGGCAACAGCCAGGCAGCGCTGCTCTTTGTTATTTGATAAGATACAAGCCTTAAACCCCGCCTTCTTTATAGCTTGGAACCATTCCCCCACCTGGTTGTGCACTATATTGCTGTTCCACTCTGTGATAGTATTGTCGAGATCCAAAATTAAGGCCCTAATTTTGCGAGCCTGAAGAGTTTCAAGCGGGATATCCATCAGAGAGGCCACCTGTAAATCGGGATACAGTTTATCTATCATATCCCAACCTCACGACCGTCCCGTATAGCCTGACCCAGTATCTGCGCGGCTCGCTCCGGTGCTACTGGATTCATATAAAAGCCGGTGCCAATTTCCACCGCATTCATCACCATCAAACGGGGAGTGATCTCCATAAACCAGTGATATCCCCTCTCTTCTCCATTATTGACCGGCGCGGTATTTATACTGATATTATAGGCCGGCTGATCCAGGGCATTCATCATAGCCCCGACATATGCCTTGCTGATAACAGCCAAATCTTCAATCTCCAGGTCAGAAATCCCGTCATAATGCTCGGTGTGGGTCTTGGGTATGATCCAGGCTTCATAGGAAAACCGCGAGGCATAAGGACACAGCAACAAGAAATAATCAGTCTCGGCTACTATCCTAACTTTTTTGGCCTTTTCCGCTTCAATGGTGTCACATATGAGACAGCGCCGGTGTTTTTGGTAATAGCGCCTGATGGGCGCACTCTGTTCGGGCACCATGGGATAGGCCAGGATCTGGCTGTGGCTGTGCTGTTGTGAGGCCCCGGCGAATAAACCGCGGTTCTTATAAATCTGAATATATTTTATTCGGCTGTCTTGCTTTAAATCCTGATACCTCTGCCTCAACAAACGATAGAGGTGGCCGATATGCTCCGGACTGCGCTGATGAATCTCCTGATAATGCCAGGGAGTCTCAACCACTACCTCATGATGACCCAAACCATTAAAACATTCAAAAAGACCGGTATGTGACTTGTGCAGCTCTCCTTCCAGGTTAAAAGCCGCAAATTTGTTGGGCACAGTACGCACCAGCCACCCCGGTGCATCCGGGAGACTGCCCTGCAGGCGAACGGCAGCAATCTCCTGGGTGGTACGGGCTTCATGCCCCTCACAAAAAGGACAGTCACTGCCATCAAAATGGGAACTGACCTGATTGCGATTGATGGGGAATTGACCTGGTTTCAAAGCGTTATCGGCTACTATTACCACCCAGTTGTCCCTGACCATGTCTTTGCGCAGCTCCGGCAAAGGACCATCCCCCCTAACCTTAGGTTAATAAACCCGCCTGCTTAAGCTAGACTAATACACATTGATATTTTAATGAGATCGAATCGTATTTATTACTGAGAGTTCCTCAATAATAAGACAGTACATTATAAAAAATACTATATCAAGACCGGAACTCCTTTTTAAACGGTCCGGCTTTTCTGCAGCAGCATAACCCACGATAAAACAAAATACCCCCTATGCAGCTGCTTGAAAACCTGGACCTGTCTAATTTTTCCTCTTATAATGTATAATGAATGAAAGGTGGTTATTTATGCGCCGATTACTTCAGGTAGGAATGTTGTTGCTCCTCTTACTGGCAGCAGGTTGCAGTGACCAGGCTGCACCTCCGGGCGGCAGCCAAACCCCTCAGCCGGGGAATACCGCGCCCCAGCCTACACCTGCGGTCCTGACCGCCCAATCCTATTTCCCCATAAAGGCCGGCAGCAGTTGGACTTATCAGGGGGAAGGCAACGAATTTGCCTCGTTTACCCGGGAAGTCATTTATAGCAAAGACAACCGGGGTCAGTTCAAAGAATCCAACGGCGGCACAGTCAGTAGTGCCGTATTCGAAGTCAATGCCGATGCGGTCACCAGAATATTCTTCAAAGGGGAGGAATATGAGCCTGACAATCTTCTGGAGGACCCCGCTTTTACAGGCAATGACAATACCGTTATGATAAAAGCGCCGCTTACTGCAGGCACTACCTGGACGAGCGGCAATATGGAGAAAAAGATCGTTTCCGTTGACGCCACCATTGATACGCCGGCGGGTAAATTCGAGAAGTGCCTGCAGATTGAGGCTCGAACCCCGGAAAGCCTGGTGACCGAATATTACCAAGAGAAGGTCGGCCTGGTAAAACGCGAGTTCAGGTCGGGTGATGCCCTGGTGACATCAACGCTTTCGCAATATATGATAGCACCATAAATCAACGCGGAGGGTTTATGCTTGAGGATAAAATTCGCTCTGTTCAAGGCCGTAGGCCCAAAGTTCTAGGCCATGCCGAAACCTTAAAATCGGCAGTCATCGTGCCGCTGATTACAGAGAATGATGAGATCTATGTGGTTTTCGAAAAAAGGGCTGCCACTTTAAAATGGCAGCCCGGTGAGATTTGCTTTCCAGGGGGCAGGACGGAACCCTGTGACAAGGGAACCAGGGCCAGCGCCGTCAGGGAAACCTGTGAGGAATTAGGGCTTAGCCCCGATGATATCGAAATCATCGCTCCTCTGGATATTATGGTTCACCCCGCCAATTGCATGATATTCCCTTACCTGGCATTTATCAATGATCGTCACCAGATACGCCTGAATTATCAAGAGGTGGAACGCCTGCTGTTTGTGCCTTTATCCTACCTCTTGGAAGCCAAGCCCCAGATTCACAATGTCTCGGTGCGTATGTTCATGGAGGAGGATTTTCCCTTCGAGTTGATTCCCCAGGGGAAAAATTACCCGCTGCGCATCGGGAATTACTGGCAGTATTTTTATTTTTGGGAGGGGGAAGTAATCTGGGGTATGACCTCTCGCATCCTGCAGCACTTCATAGACCTGCTCAAATCTTGATTCAGGCCATTTTCTCCACAAACACCTTGACCACATGAGGATCGAATTGCGTACCCGCACAGCGCTGCAGTTCATTTAGAGCTTCCTGTTTGCTGATAGGCTCACGATAAGGGCGTCCATTCACCATAACATCATAAGCATCGCACACCGACAGGATGCGAGATAATAAGGGGATTTTCTCTTCTTTCAATCCCAGTGGATATCCATTGCCGTTCCAAGATTCGTGATGCGCTAAAATGGCTTCGGCGATAGGCACCAGTTCCGGGGTGGAGAGGGCAATTCGGTAGCCGATTTCAGGGTGCTTCTTCATGGTATCCCATTCTTCCATGGAAAGAAAATCGGCCTTATCCAAAATCGTGCTGGGAATAGCGATCTTGCCAATATCATGTAAAGCTGCCAGCAGATTAAGGGCGTCCAGTTCAGCTTCACTCATCCTCATTCCCTTGCCGATCATGCTTGACATCTGCTGTAAGCGTGCCGTGTGTTCTTCAGTTTCATGGCTTTTCTCCCGCAAGGTGCGCTCCAGGGACATTATGAAGGAGCTGCGAATATTGCGGCTTTCGATGAGTTTATTATGGTACATGCGGTCTTCCGCTTCACGCATGATGTCTTCCAAGTCCTGAGTAATGTCGGTACGGGTAGCCATCCCCAAGGCCAGACTCACCTGTTCTGAACTCTGTTCGGTTTTTCTACAATTATTTTGGATGCGGTTGCAGATTTCCTCTGCTACATCGGCACTGGTCATGGGCAACAGAACCACAAACTCGTCGCCGCCCAATCGGGCGATGATGTCCTCATGTCTGCAGGAAGCCCGCAGTACATCTGCCGCCGCTTTTAGAACCGCATCCCCTTTGTGGTGCCCGAATGCGTCATTGATCAATTTCAGGCTGTTGAGGTCGCCCATGATTATGCTCATGGGAAGCTGTCTCTGCGTATCGAGCCGCTTTAACTCTTCCTGGAAAAAGGCCCGATTATAAAGCCCGGTGAGGGGGTCATTAAAGCTGAGATAGCGGATGCGCTCCTCGGCCTGCTTGCGTTCGCTGATTTCTTCACAGGCAACTATGACTTCAATCACCTTGCCGTGCTGGTCATATATGGGATTGGCTTTATACTGCAGCCATACTTCCCGGTCCCAGGAAGATACAAAATGTATTTCTCCGGTGCCGGGTTTGCCCTCCCTTACCGTCTCCAGCAACTCATACTTGATCAAGGCCATTTCTTTTTCGGATTGGGCCAGCTGATTGAGATGGCGAAGCTCCTCTTTAGAGGGGGCCCCCAGCACTTGAAGCATATAATGGTTGAGGTCGGTGATATTGCCATGGGCATCATATTTGAAAAGCCCTACCGGATTATTCTCAAAAAGCGTGCGGTAGCGCTGTTCGCTGTCCTCCAGGGCCTGATTCTGCCTAGACGGGCTGCCCAGGCCCAGAGACCTCAAGGTACGCCCATTATGGTCTTTAAAAATCATTTTTCCCGAGAGACGCACCCAGACCCATTCATCCTGCCCGTTCTTTATGCGGCATTCCGCCTCATAGCGCTTATTCGGCCCTTCAATATAAGACTGTGCCGCATCGGTCAGTCTGTCGATATCCTCATGGTGAAACAGATCTCGCCACTCTTGCAGGGGACGGGTGTTTTCATCCCAATCATAACCCAGGATATTCGCCCATCTGTCACTGACGTAGACCGTATTGGTGAGCACATTCCAGTCCCATAGAAATACCTGGCCGGCCCATAAGGCTAGTCCGGTACGGTCCTGATATTCCACCAGTATGGCATTGTTTTGCTTGAGTTGCTCAATTTCCTCATGCAAACGGCTGTTCAATGCCACGACTTCATCAATCCTGTCGCGCATGATGTGGATTTCTGCGGTCAATTCTTCATTTATGCGATCCTGGGAATCCATGGTTATCCCCCCCATCTGCTCCGGTCTGACAGAGGCATTCGATTGGATTTTTTTGTAATTATACTATATATAGTACTATTCTACTTCTTGGCTAATAATCCTGCAAGAGTTTAGTATACAATAACTATATGTGTTGGACTTAAAGTCCTATTTAAGTTCATCTTTTTTGCAACAATTTGCAGACCATATTTGAATTCACACCCATACAGGTTTTCCAACAATAGCAGGAATGCGCAGGAAAACTTGAATTTCGCTTATTATCGAGCTATGCTGACAAAGTGGTGCAGGCAAGGCGATATTGAGCGTATTAAGATACAATTTAAGTCTGCGCTTAAGCATATTGGCCTGCCTGTCCTATAGCGGTCCTAAAATTTTGCTGGGAAGTTGCCTCCCAGCATCCAGGATCAGATTTGAACACTTATTTCATTAATCAGCTTTTTTAGGGCTCGCTTCTCAATTCTTGACACATAAGATCTCGATATCCCCATTTTTCTAGCGATCTCCCGCTGAGTCTCCTTAAGTCCGTTAAACAGTCCATAGCGCATTTCGATAACCTGTTTTTCCCTTCGGGAAAGGATATCAATTGTCTTGCGCACCTTTTCTTCCTGCAGTTTGAGCTCCACACTGTCAATGATCTCGTTATCAGTGGTCAACACATCAATTAGAGAGATTTCGTTGCCTTCTTTGTCGAAGCCGATAGGATCGTAAATAGATACTTCTTGCTTGAGTTTTTTAGTATTGCGCAGATGCATGAGCACCTCGTTCTCAATACATCGCGCAGCATAAGTCGCCAACCTGACAGCACGCTCATCATTGTAGGTTTTGATGGCCTTGATAAGACCAATCGTACCAATTGAAATCAAATCTTCCATGTCTTCGCCGCTGTTTTCATATTTCCTGACAACATGAGCTACCAGCCGGAGGTTGTGTTCTATAAGGATGTTGCGGGCATCTTCACTGCCTTGTTTCAGCAGTGACAACTGCGCTTTTTCTTCCTCCTCCTTCAATGGCTGGGGAAAGACCTGATTATTGAGATAGGCGAATAGTAGCAGACTTCCCTTAAGCAGAGCCGCAAAGGCTAACAGCCCGGTGAGGATGCTCAATATACCACCTCCTAAAAATAGAGCGCCTTACATCATATGAGGCCAATCGATAAAAAGTGACTCCTGTTTCTAGGTATTTTCTGGTATTTGATATGTGTCGAGGGAGGTGGTAACGATCTCAAAACCGCCAAAAACCGGGCTTTATCCAGGTTGGTACCGGGTTTCTTACCGGCCCATTTTAATAAAAGAGGGCTTGCGCTCTTTATAAACGGTCATATACCTATAGCCCAACCCAATGAGGGTTTCATAGGCTTGTTGAAACTCAAAACAGATATCTTGGGGATAATGAGCATCAGAGCCTATGGTAACGATTTCTCCTCCTAGCTGGCGGTAGCGCTTTAATATCTCGGTTTGCGGGTGCAGCTGCTCCAACCCATAGCGAAATCCCGAGGTGTTGACTTCGATGCCTTTGCCGGCATAGATCAAGCACTTGAGAATTTCATCGACAATATCCGAATAATCGCGGTAATGCAGCTGCTTCACCTGGTAATCCCCATACCTTACAATAAAATCCAGGTGGCCGTATACATCAAAATCATCCAGCTCTTGAATACCTTGCAATACATTCTGAAAGTAACGCTCATATGCGTTGCGAGAGGTCTTGCCCTCGAAAAAAGCCCCGGTGTAGAAGTCGAGATTATCCGCCATATGAGTTGAACAGATTACGAACTCAAAAGGATGGCTTTTTAACAAATCCCTGATGCGGTCCACCACATGTGGCTGATATCCGATTTCAACCCCCATCAGCAGATCGATCTGACCGCGGTACTTTCGTTTAAGCTCCGCAAATTCCTGGGAATAAGCCTGAAAATCAATCTGTTCAAAGTTCAGATCCGCATAATCATAGTCTACATGATCGGTAAACACCAATTGTTTCAAGTTCATTTCTACAGCACGTCTTGCCATATCCTGCATAGGCGCTTCGCTGTCGCCTGAATAAGAGGTGTGAGTATGATAATCAGCAAAAAAATGCATGCCTTAATCCTTTCTGCTACTGTTCAACCGGCAATCGCTCTATGGCCCGGCCAAATTCGTCGCCGCCGCGGAGGAGCCGCCCCCGCAGAGATAAATAGGCCCAATAATAATATCATATTCCTAAAGATGATCGCTATCAAGAAATGACCGGTTAAGCGGCAGTTTTTAAGAAAAAAGGGAGGCTACTCAAAGAGAGCGAAGACATAGCCCTGCGCCTTCAAATCGGCGAGTATTCTGTCTAGTGCTTCGGTGTTGCTGTGGGAAACAGCATGAAGGAGAATCACCGCCCCGGGGTGTATATTGTTCATAACCTCTTGATATGATACCTGTGGGCCAGGCTGCTGATTGGGATCCCAGTCCTTAAAAGCCAGGCTCCAGAAAACCGTATGATAACCCAGGCGGTCGGATTCAGCCAGGCTGAATTGGGAGTACCGCCCCATAGGGGGGCGAAGATAAGGGTCTAAAGAGGTACCGGTCAGCTGTCGGTAGGCCTGATCCAGGCGCTGCAGTTCCTGTTCGATCTGGTCTGAGGACAGTGTAGTCATGTCAGGATGGTTCCAGGTGTGGCTGCATACCAAATGCCCCTCCCGATGCATTCTGGTAACCAGATCGGGTTGGGTCTTTATATATTGGCCGGTAATAAAAAAAGCGGCTTTCACATCATGTTTTTTTAGAGTATCCAGTATTGTCGAAGTGTAACCCAGTTCATATCCACAGTCAAAGGTCAAATATATCTTCTGGCTGCTGTTGGGCAAGACGTAGAAACCCTGGTAGTCTTTCAGCCAGCTGCCCGCCTCAGCTGGCGCCCCGGGAGTGGTATGCTGACTGTTGCGGCGAAAATACCAATCATAGCCTTTTGAGGCCTCCGGGCCGGGATCTGCCGTACCCGGGTCGACGGACGGCTGAGGCGCTGCCGGAGGGGCCGGGACGGGCTCGGCAACCGGCTCCGGTATCTGTGGTTGCTGCGGTTGAGCGATTACCGGCTGAACCGGAGGTGTTTGCCCGGACTCAAGCCTGGTGCAGGAAGATGCTGAAAACAGCACAACCAGACCCAGCAAGGCTAATACCGATATCCTCATAAAAGCACCCCCTGCCCACATAATATCACACGGTATGGAGAAAAAACACGAAAATAATCGCATCGGGGCAGGTAGTTCATCCCGGGAAATCAAGACAAAAAAAATACACCTCCCAGCAGAGGTGTATGATGTTCAATTCATTAGGCATATAATACCTGTACCATATCGCCGCGTTTGACCCGGCCGGATTCTAAAATCTTTACAAATATGCCTTCTAAGGGCATGACACAATGACCGGCCTGCTTTTTGATGGCACAACCCTGATTGTGGCAGGCTTTGCCGATCTGAGTCACTTCAGCTAAAGCCTCGCCGATCTTAAGCCTGGTTCCTACTGGCAGGGTATATACTTCCAGGTCGGATACGGTCAGGTTTTCGGCGAAATCGCCATACTGAATATCGATCCCTAGTTGGCGCATCTTTTCCACACTGGAAAGCGATAAAAGGCTGACCTGGCGGTGCCACTCCCCACGGTGGGCATCTGTGGTTATTCCCAGTCCCTCTTGAAGGTAGGCCTCACCGATATCATGTTTCTTTTCTCCCCGCTTTTCAGAGATGTTTACAGCCAATACTGTACCGTTGGGATAAACCATAACCACCCCCCGTTTAATTCAAAACAGACTGCCTTCCAATCTATTGTTTCTGCACAAGCTTGTTAATGGCGTTCAACATAACCTCCACATCGATACCGTGGGCCAACGCTCCTTGTTCCAGGCTTTCGAATAGAGCCCCGCTGCAGCCCAGACACCCCATACCGAACTGTCCAAAGACCGGCAAAGTCTGGGGGTATTTATCCACGATGTCCTTAATGATCATATCCTTAGTTACCAATGACTTCACCTCCTAACTTACAGCACAGCGGGATTATCTGCAGCAAATGCACAATAATCCCACCATATATACTTCATATATGATAATAAATATCCTCGCGTAATGCAAAAGGTTTTGCAGCCGGCCTTTTATTGAGAGGCTACCTCGTATCCCGCTTCTTCAATAGCTTTGACCAAATTCTCGCGCTGCGGTGCGCCCTCGATAACGGCCTGTCCCTTTTCCAGATCCACCTGGGCGCTTTTCACGCCGGGAACCGCTTTTAAGGCCTTTTCCACTGCCATTTTACAGTGATTACAACTCATTCCCGCAATATTGATGATAGTGCTCATTTTAACTCCTTTCTCTTCTCTTAACTGCCTGAGGTTTACACTATTATTATAGCCTTTTAGTCCGGTTCCCGGATAAAATGCGCCAAAATAACTCTCAGCTCCTTCTCAATAAGCACTGCTTTTAATTATCTTTAGTTTACTGCATGGGCTGAGAAAAATTCTGGGATTGCTGTTGCATGATTTTTTGTTGACCCTGGTCAAACATCTGCTGCTCATGCGGGTTGAGCATATGCAGCAGTTGCTGTAATTCTCCGACATGACGCCGTTCCTCGTCGGCGATATGGGTTAGTATTTTCTTTACCCTTTCGTCACTGGTAGCCATAGCGTGGGCTTCATAGCCGATTATGGCCTCAACTTCTCCAGCTATATCGATCCTGATGGCTTGCAGCAACTCTTGCTGAGACAGTTGTTTGGTCACGTTGGCAACAAAAGGATCACCTAGTAATGCCATTTATCTAACCTCCTAATCTTTTTTATAGCTTTGCGAATCAAGTCGGGGTTTATGCAGAGAGGCTGTTATTGCTTCCATAGCCGCCTTTGCTGGCAACAGTTAAGGACACAGCAATTCAGCCGTGTCCTTAACTGTTCGCTTTAAATATGGAGATAAAACTTTCAAACCGGTTGATCCCATACCTTTTAAACATCCGAATGGACTTTTACCATGGGTTATTCAACCGCCAGGGCATTAATATTTACATTTGTAATAGAGACATGGGTAATATAATCAGTGTGGAAGTCGATGATTTCCAAAATATAGGAGCAACAACCCGGGCAGTCCTGGCATTCGCACCAGGTAAACTCGAAGGGGTCCTGGAAATCGCTTACAACTGGCAGACCATTACGCTGGCCCATTACATCCTGTTGAAAAAGATCAAAGCCTTTTTGAAATATCCAGGTATTCAACGGAACTTTACTGCCATTATCGCAGACTTTGCTAAGCTGAAAAATAATGCCGATAAAGAACTGCCCAGAACAGCTCTGGGTTCCATAATTAATAATGCTGGAAAAATCTATTTTGACAGTCGGATTGGACATTTCCTGGGTGTTGACGGCAACGCTGCCCACAACCAAGGCTGGCGGCTTCCAGCATCCGCCACTACACCCGTTTGAGGGACTAGAAACCGGGAGAGTCAATCCGGCGCCGGAACCGCAGCTTAGAACAGCTTGCTCCCGTTTAGCATGGGAATAACTATTTGCACAGCAAGTATTATGTGTTTGGGGCTTACCATAAGCCATATTACCATAACCTCCTTATACATTCACAGAATCTTTGAATATAAAGCTGCCTAATGAAGCAATCAGGCAAAGTGTTTCCATGGTTTGTTTATCTTTCCATAAATTATTCAATAAACCATATATTTGTTACAAAATCAGCTTATTATAAGCCTGAAATATATGAATACATTTTGCAATAGAGCAAGCGTACGTTGTCTTGGCGGAATCGGCCATAGTGTCCCTTTATATGATGAAATCCGAATGCCGCTTCGATCATTAATGTGATTTTTATTTGCCAAGTTTGGTTTTTAAATAGGCTCTGTTGTTGATTATATTAGGGTCATCGGGTATATAAGCGGCTGCCAACTCATTATGGTGATAAGCCAACTCATAATTCCCCATGCGATCATAACAAACACATAGCTGGAGGTGAGGTACCCAGGTCCAGCAGGCATGAATTATGAAGCCATGATGATCAACCGGTTGCTCTAATTGGGTAGCCAGTTTATACCAGAAGGCAGCCTGCCGGTATTGCTCTTTGATAAAAAAGCTATAGCCCAGTTGACAGCAAAATTCAGCCCGAGGTATATCATAAAGGAATGATTGTAAAACGAATTTCAGAGCATTATCCTGATTACCCAATTTCTGATAGCATTCAGCCAGCTTGCGGCATGCGGACAGATTGTCTTCCACCCAACCCTGTCCAGCCGCTAAAAATTTTTGATACCATTCAAGGGCCGCTTCATACATCTGATGGTCCAGCAATTCATTGGCGTAATAGTATTGATCGCGCGGAGAGAAAGTTTCCCCCGCGGCCAGACGATTTTCATATATTTTCAGGTTCCGGTCCGAATCATGCCATTCGCTTTTATGAATTATGGCTATGTCACTATCCAAAATACATCCATAAACCGCCAGATATTCATGTACGGCTCCAATCCATTGAAAATGCGTGGAACGCTTTACCAGACGGTTGCGGCGGTTGCTGGTGGTTACATTTCCATACTGATCAAAGGCCAGATAATATTTCATGGTTACTGAATCAACGGCGGGATCAAGGACATTTTTGAGTGCCAGCAATTTCAGGCGATCTTCGACTGAAATGATATCATCGGCATCCAGCCAGAATATATATTCTTTGGTAGCCTGCTTGAAGGCAAAATTACGCGCAGCGGCAAAATCATCAATCCAGATAAAATCATAGACTTTATCAGTATAGCGCGAGGCAGCCGCCTTGGTGCCGTCACTTGATCCGGTGTCGACAATGATGATTTCATCAACTATTTCGACTACGCAATCCAGACAGCGGGCCAGGATATTTTCTTCATTTTTTACAATCATGCACAGGCTGATACTTACAGGCGTTCTTCTACTGAGCAGATAATTAGTAATATCGAATCCCCACTTGTCAATGGCCTTTTTGCGATTATTGGCTAACTG
>NZ_DIPG01000019.1:0-19858 GCF_002426325.1 Syntrophomonas sp. UBA5494
TAAGTCCGCCAAACTTAATGGTTAAATCCTTAAGCTCCAGAATCCTTGACACCGCTCGCACCTCCTTTTTTATATGCCGCCCTGGAAAAGCGTTGCAGCAATCTTTCGAACATGGCTATTATTCCCTTGGGCTGATAGATAATAACCAGAAGAACAATCATGCCGTAAATGAACAGATGCAGACCCATTAATTGCCCGCCCAGATAGAAACGGATGATTTCACTTACTAATGAAAGAATAATTCCGCCGATGACCGGACCCAATACAGTGCCTGATCCACCGACGATACTTAAGAAAACCATCTGGGTGGACATACTGCCGCCGGCAATGGCGTTAGGCTCCAAGTATCGGATCAAAACCGCATAGAACACGCCGCCAAGTGCGGTTAAAAATGCGCTTAGCATAGCAGCCATCAGTTTGCTTTTGCGAACATTAATACCCATGGCGGCCGCTGCATCCTCATCTTCTTTTAAAGCGATCAGATAGTATCCCAGCTTGGAGTTTTTGATCCAGTACGATACGGCAATGACCAGGAATAGCATAAACAGAATTATATAGTAATAAGGCATCTTGGAACTAAACTGCAAGGCTGCGGCAGAATCTCCCACCATTTTCACGATCAGGCCTTCAGCGCCGCCAACCCTAAACGGCCCCAGCTCCTGGGTGCTGTTGATAAGAACCACTATTCCTTCGGAAATCGCTACTGTGGCAAGTGCGTAATAAGCGCCACGCAGGCCAAACGTAGGGTATCCGATAATAACGCTGATTAATACCGCGGCTCCGCCTCCGATAAATAATCCCAGCCAGGGCGAAAGTCCGTAAGTATTGAACAGCATCATCGTGATATAGGCGCCGGTAGCAGTATAAATTCCATGTCCTAATGAAAGCTGTCCTGCGAATCCGCCTACGATGTTCCAACTTGAAGCCAGATAAGCCCACAACAGGCACATGATAATAACATGCAGATAATACGGTCTTGTAACCATCATGGGAACAAGCAGTAAGACTATAATCAGGCCAGCCAATAACAAGTATTTTTTATCGATATTCACCATCTCACCTACCAATCATAGCGGGAGCCAAACATTCCTGACGGCTTGACGAAGAGCACCAGCAGAAATACCGCGTACACCAGGACTACGGTCAGGGTAGCAGTCATATACTGGGCGCCGATGGACTCAATCATACCAATCAGGATGCCGCCCAAAATGGCCCCGGGCACACTACCCAGTCCGCCCAGAACTACCACGATAAAAGCTTTGGTCATGAACACTTGTCCCACCGAGGGATGCACATAATAAAAGGGAATCAAAGCCACCGCAGCTACAGCCAGCAATGCCGTGCCCAGTCCAAAGGCTATGGCAAATGTTTTTGGTACGTTAATTCCCATTAATGCGGCTGCATTGCGATCCTGGCCGGTAGCCCGAATTTTTCGGCCTATTTCGGTTTTTTGCAGGAATAACCAGAAAACCCCGGCTACGACTAAAGCAATGATCAATCCATAAAACCGTGCGGCGCTCACCGTAACCGCTCCCAGAGCCAGCGTCTGGTCGGAAAAACTGGTTTTAGCCATTACATAATCGGCGCCAAAAGTCATTAAGGCCAAATTCTCCAGTACTATGGCCAGGGCTGCTGTTAAGAGTAATACGCTCACCGGTTCGCGGACATTTTTTTCCGAATCAAGCACCGGCTTAACCAGGAAGCGTTGACAAAGATAACCCACACAAAACATAATCGGCCCGACCAAAAAGATCAATAATACAGGATTAAGGCCGGTCAGTTTCCATATCCAATATGAAGTCATCATGGACAACATCAATAAGGCGCCCTGGGCGAAGTTAATGATTCTCATGATCCCGAAAATCAGGGTAAGTCCCAGCGCGATAAGACCATATATGGCTCCCATGCTAAGACCATTAGCGACGACTGACAAAAATCCCACCTAGGTTTACACTCCTTTCCGTAGGGAGGAGGGAGAGATTGGCCAGGGTATGGCCAATCCCCCGCTCGTTAGTTGGGTATTATTTACTTGCTCCTGGATATGGCCATACTATTTGTGAACCAACGCGGGCTTCTTCCTTGGGCCATACTGTTACACGTTCCATTTTGCCATTTATCTTTTGATACTGGCATATTACCAAGGGGGCATTTATCATCTGACCGGTTTCGTCAAATTTGGTTTGGGCAGCATACATCTGGGTTACGCCTTTATTGATATCAGTAGCTGCCAGGGCCTCCCGGATCTTTTCGGGTTCAGCCGAACCCGCCCTTTCCAGAGCATCTGCGATGATATGCATCCCCACATAGGCTTTAACCGCTTCGGCGTTCATGGCATAGCCGTATTTTTCTTTAAACTTCTGATTAACTTCCTGAGAGGACGGACGGTTGACATCCGGTTCCCAGGTGGAAATATCGAAATAATTCTCGCTGGCATTTCCGGCCAGGTCATAATAGGTGGGATCGGCAAAACCGCCGCTGGTGCCGATAAATGCCAACGGTTTGACCTGATGCTCAGCGAATGTCTTGGTTAATAGAGCGGCATCGGATACATAAGATACCATCATAATGATGTCGGGGTTTAGCTGTTTAGCTTTTAGAACTACCGGGGTGAGGTCTGAAGAATTAGTGGGATACGGTTCTTTCATAACGATTTGCAAACCGGCTTCAGGAAGGTATTTTTCCCAAGCGGTTACGGCGCCCTGACCCCAGGCGGTATTCTCATATATCAGACCAACGGTTTTTACCGGTGTATTGTAAGTCTCAGCCATTTCGGTGATAAATGTGGTCTGATCCCGGTTGCGCCAACTGGTCTTTTCAGCCAGACGGAAGACATATTTAAAACCACGTTCAGTAATCTTGTCTTCTGAAGGAACATCAACAAAGTATGGAACCTTATAACGCTCCGCTACTTCAGTCGACGGCATGGCCACTCCGCTCTGATAGCACCCGGTTAAGAGCGCGACCTGCTCCATGGTGATCAAACGTTCGGCTTCGGATACGCCAACCGCCGGGTCGCCTTTGCTGTCGGCATATATCATTTTAATCTGGGCGCCACCCATAGATTTGATGCCGCCGGCTGCGTTAATCTCCTCAATAGCCATATCACGAGCCTGCTGGCCAATTTTGCCCAGAGGAGCGGCTGAACCTGATAATGGAAGAATAGTTCCTATCTTGATCTCTTTAGCTTTATCAGAACTATTGTCTCCGCCACAACCTGCAACTAGAGAAAGCAGCATAACCATGGTTAGTAACAAACCGATAATCCTGGCACTTCTTTTCCTCATTCGATAAGCCTCCCTTTAAAAATAAACTCAACCTGTTGTTCAAGTATTGAGCACAAGAAGGTAGTGCTTCTTCGACATCACCTACCTTGGCAGTTAGAATTCGTCACTTACAGCACCGCATCTACTTATAGAGCGAAATAAGTCCTAAGAGTATCATTCCTAATCTCAGCTCTAAAATCAGGGTGAGCAATGTTAACAAGGGCCTCTATTCTTTGTTTAACTGTTTTGGTTTTTAAAGCAGCTATTCCATATTCTGTAACCACATATTCAACATCATGTCTTGAGGTAGTTACAGCGGAACCTCTGGTTAGAACTGATACGATCCTGCTAGCCTGGCCTTTCTGAGCAGTTGCAGGGAAGGCAATGATTGATTTGCCCCCGGGTGAGCGGGCCGCACCGCGGACAAAATCGACTTGTCCCCCAACCCCGCTGAATTGCAGCGGTCCCAGTGTATCAGCCGCAACCTGCCCGAGTACATCAACCTGAAGAGCAGAGTTTATGGCCGTCATTTTGTAATTCTGCGCTATTACAAAAGGATCGTTAACATAGTCTTCAGGGTAGAGATGTATGGCGGCATTCTCATGCATCCAGTCATATAATTGAGGAGTTCCCATAACAAAATTGGCTACCACTTTACCCGGGTGCAAGGTTTTTCTCTTGCCGTTAATAACCCCGGACTCGACTAGACCTCTGACGCCATCCGAGAATAATTCAGTATGCACGCCTAAATCATGCTTTTCGTGCAGAAAGCCCAGGATTGCGTCCGGAATAGAACCGATACCCAGCTGCAGAGTGGCGCCGTCTTCAATAAGCGACGCCACATTCATGCCGATCTGCTGTTCAACCGGGGTTATAACCGGAGGTTCAAGTACGATTAATGGCGCTTCCGCAGGTACGAAACAATCAATCTCGCTAATGTGCAACAAAGTGTCTCCGTAGGTTCTCGGCATATTGGGGTTGACCTGAGCAATAACCGTCTTGGCAGCACGTGCGGCCTGAATAGTATAGTCTATAGAAATACCAAGGGAACAGAAACCATGATTATCCGGGGGAGTTACCGTAATCATGGCAACATCCAACGGAATCTTACCGGACAGGAACAAACCTGGTATTTCCGAGATAAAAGATGGGGTATATTCGGCGCGGCCTTCGGCAATAGCTTTTCTGGTGGGAGCACTGCTGAACAAAGAATTTAACCTGAAATGCCCCTGCATGGCCGGGTCGACATAAGATGACTCACCCATGGCTACCCGCTGAACGATTTCCACGTTTTCCAGCTCCTCAGCCCTGTCAATCAGGGCACGGGTTAAAACCTGGGGTTCTCCGCAAGCATGCCCCAAAATTACCCGGTCACCCGATTTAACGCATTTCACTGCCTCAGCAGGGGTTCTGACCCGATCACTGTAAACGTTTTGCCAATCTAACAACTTAATTTACCCCTTTTAAAAATTTATTCACCATTAATAATGCAAACAGTATGCCAACGAAATTTTCAGCACTCCCCCAGCCTATTTGTGATTGCAATAACAATTTCTTTAATCCAGATATTCCGAAAATGAACCGGTTCTGTTTCAGACCCGGCAGCATTATCCGGTAGAATCCCCATATTATCGGGGTAATTAGGTATTGATTCATTTTGTGTTCACTTTTACTCCTATGACTCATTATTGGGTCATGAATTACTCCACTATGCCTGCAATGCTCTACCGCAGTTAATTTATTCCTTCACCAGGCGCAGAAAGTATCAATTTTAAACTTTAAAAGATATCGGCCGTCTACGGTTCCCTTACGGTTTTCTCATTAGAAGACCTGCTTACCACAGATAACATTTCCATAAAAAAAGGCTGGTCGCCTGACCAGCCTTTATAGCTGTATTAATTAATAGGTTTTATTTAAACTCAAAGCCCACTATATTGTTGGGATCCACCAGTTTGAGGGCGGCCAACTCTTCTTCGGTTGGCGGATCCATGACCGGAACTTCGGTCTGTTCGATTTCCCATCCGGTATTTTCCTTTACCTCTTCCAGAGTAGTGTACGGGAAAATACAGTCGACTTTCAGATACTTCTCGCCAACCGGCTTCTTGAATATGCCGAGAGTCGTTATGACTGTAAATTCTTTTTCCAAAACGGGAGCAGTGGTGGCAAAATCAACGTGCTCGATGAAAGTACGCTTATCATGCTGTGGTTTCCAGATGATGGTTTTTTTGGTTACCGGAGTAAGGGTAGCGCTTCCGGCTCCTCCAGGTCCTCTCAGTTTGGGATTGTCATAGGTTCCTCCCAGATAGGACATGGCAATGCGGCCTTCTTTATCCATCTGCAGGCAGGACAGGAAGGCGATGTCTCCTTTGCCGGATGCGTAGAGGTCAAAAATCTCGTCCAGACCGAAGGCAGCTACTGAGCCTTCATAAGTGTTGGCGGTCAAAGTCGACGCCACTGTGGGCGGTCTGAGATAATCATGGTCCACCCCGTCAGACAGGGTGACATAGGTGAAATTCTTGCCCAGGGCCTTGGCAGCTTTCATGGCCACCATAGGGGTTGAGGAAGCCAGGCCGTGGAATACGATATCACCATCGGATATTGCTCTCATTATGGCAACAGCCATCATTTCAGCTTTTCCATATTCCATTGCTTACAGCCTCCCTTCCAGCATCGAATCCGCATATTGCGGTACTTGGCCCTCTTTTACAGCCTTTTGGTAAGCCTTGTGTTTGGGCCACTCCACGGCTTGATATTCCGGATAGCATATGCCAGGTTTAGCGCCACCGGGCAGTTCTACCACAGCTTCAACCAGGAAATGAGGGATGGCGGTTAGTTTGGGTTCTTCTTTCATGCGATAGGTTCCCACAATGCGTTCAGTGGTAACGATGGTCTTTTTAGCCGCTCTGGCCAGGAGGGCATCCTGGTAACTGGGCCCCAGAATGCGGCAGTTGCCGTAAATGTCGGCTTCCTGTACATGCACAATCGCGTAGTCAGGCACCAAGGCTTTTACGCATACTACTTCGGTACCATCAAAGGGGCTCTTCATGACCTGGAAGAATTCGGGGCGTTTAGCCACCAGATCACTTCCCCACATACCGCCGACAGGAAGGAAAGGAACTCCATAAGCTCCCGCACGGAGAGCATGAATTATAGCGGTTCAGGAGCCTTCGATAGCCTTGGCTTTAGGCTCAGCTCCTTCCATGGCTTTGCGCATACCAGGGGCTAGCCCAGCTTCGTTTTCCAGGCCGAAGAAGCCGAAATAGGCGGTGTCTGCCTGGAAAGTTGAGAACAGCATATCGGATGCCAGACCCGGGGCGGCTCCGACCACCTTGAGCTCTTGGAGCGGTTTTTTGGTCAGGGCCAGGGAGAATAACGACGGGGTACGGTGCATGCCGTTTCCGCCAATAGCCAGCATCATCCCGTCCTTAATCAGGTCAGCGGCCTGACTAAGTGACATAGTTTTGTCGTACATTGATTTCCCTCCTTTAGGTAGATTTTATTAATTAGGCTTTTTGGTGTCTCTTCTGGGTAAACATTATCGCCACAGCCACTACCAGTGCAATCAGGCAGAACATGAAAGCTGATCTAAAGCCTGAGGAGGCAATAATTTTGTTCACTACCGGTGCCTTCGCGATGATTATGGACGTAATCTGTTGGAAAGTCGCGCCGCCAACAAAAACAAAGGTGTTCAAAAATCCTGTTGCGGTACCCTGTACTGCAGGCTCGACGTTTTCTTTAAGATTGCCGTACATAACCACGAACCAGCCATTAAAGAAACCATACAGGAACATCATCACACTGATGGCGCCTTTGGAAAGAGAATCGACCATGAATACCATGGGCAGCCAAACCAGAATAGAGCAAATCAGCCCCAAAACTACAACTTTCCACTTGGATTTGAGAACCTTGTCAGCGATTATGCCTGACAAAGGACATCCAAACACCATCCCTAAGGCGACCAGGCTGATGATGCTGCCGGCTTCGGATTTGGTCAGACCATACACATTGATCAGCCAGGGACTGGCCCACAGGCCCTGGAAAGCCATGATGGTGCCATACCAGATGAAGAAGGCGATAATGATGGTCCACACATTCCAACTCGAGGCCGTCATGGAAATGGCCTGGCCGATCGAATACGCTGAAGAGGCTTTGGGTTCAGGGCGGCCTTCAATCTGCGCCGGGGTGGCTCCGCCTACCTCACCAGGTTTATTGCGGATAACCAGATAGGCCAGAACAGCCACGGCGATAGATACAACACCGACTGCAGTCATGGATGCTCTCCAACCGATGCCGGACATCAATGCCACCAGGGGTGCGGCAGCAGCTAGAGCGCCGACATTGCCCACTGCCAGAAGGATGCCGGAGTAGGTGGCAAACTCGGTGGATTTGAACCAGTCCGCCAAAAAGCGCATGGCCGGAACATAGACAAAACCTACGCCGAAACCCACCAAGAAGCGTCCCGCCAGAGCCATGTTGAAGGAACCAGCCGCTGCAAACAGCAATGCGCCCGCACCGGCTACAGCCATAAAGATTGCCAGTGTGCCTCTGATACCGATACGGTCAGCCAGTATGCCGGCCGGTAACTGCCCCAGGGCGTAGGCCCAGAAGTACATGGACCCAAACAAACCCAGGCTGGAAGCACCGATATTGAAGGCGGTAGTTAGTTCCGGAGCCATAACGGAAGGCGACACCCGGTGGAAATAAACAAAGAAGTAGGCGAGGGCTATCACCAGAAATATTACATAGCGATAGGACATAGTTTTTTGGACTGCTTGGGGCGAGAGATTAGAAGCGTTATCCATTCTTGGTCTCCTCTCTGATTTATTTCCCAGCCTTTCCGGGGAGAAGCATAGCCCCCCCCGTATGGCCCGGGAATTACTTTATTTCTTGCGTAGCGAGCCGGTTTCGTCCACAGCCCTCAGATTTTCCAACTCTTTTTCAGTCGGTTCGGGAACCATCTTGACATTGGGCGAGACTTTGAGATCCCACCCGGTGTTCTCGATGATCTCTTCAACTGATGAGAATGCGAAATAAGCGTCCAAGATGAACTCTTTGGTCACCGGGTCGGGACGCAGAATCCCCAGGTTGGTTACAATGGCGCTGGGTCCGCCGCCCGGGAAACCATATTTCTTACGGTCTTCACCACCATTGAGATAGCCTGGTGAGGAGATATAGTCAACCTTGTCGGCAAAGCGTTTCTTCTCATGCTGAGCCATAATAAGATACTTCTTGGCTCCAACTGCGATTTCATTGGCTCCGCCGCTGCCGTTTAAGCGTACTTTGGGCAGGGTATATTTCCCGACCTTCCAGGGCTGAGTTCCTTCAGTCCAGATGCCGGTGGTATTCACATTGCCGAATTTGTCTATCTGGGCCGCGCCGATAACCGCGTTGTCGACCCGTCCTGAGGCAACCAGCATACCCAGAGCGTCGATGGCATTGGTAAAGCTGGTGGCATTGGCAGAGATGCGGTTGTCTTCGATGCCCCAGGGCAGTCCGCCCACCGGGGTCGAGCCATATACTCCGCCTTCGGTAAAGGCGATCATGTTGGGGGCATGGTTTCTTTGCGCGAAGAATCCCGCCAGCATGCTGAGTCCTACTCCGAATATAGCCAGTTCTCCATCACTAAACTCACGTCCGGTGGCAATGGCCATCATTTCATTTTTTGAATAATCCATGTTATTACCTCCCTCCCATCAATTCCTTGATCTCGGCGTCGCTCTTGATCCATTTACGATAGGGATCCACCAGGAAATTGGTGGCGGATTTAGAAAGCTGATCAACTTTTTCTTTGCCAATGACATTCAGGAATTCTTCGGGAGTGCTGTAGGATTTGACATATTTATCGATGTATTCTACGGTGCCTTCCTCGGTTTTGAGCATCTTGTTCATATAAAACATATGCTCTTCATCGCTGTCGTAAACGCCCGTGGAACAGGCCGGCCAAACGCCCATCGGCCAATAAACAACGGCGTCAACGACCAGGTCGGGAATGCGAACCAGATTGGGGAACTGCCGCATGCAGTCGGTATCCACGATATAGTCAGCCTGGATAACCACTTTTTTGGCAGCGCGGGAAAGTTCGAAACGGCTCCATTCCGTGCCGAGCATAATGGAGTTGCCGTAGATGTCTGCCATGGTGACATGGATGCAGGCCACATCGGGGTTAATGGCCTTCATAGCGCCCATGGAAACGCCGGTGAAAGGATCTTTTATTTCAGGAATTTTTTCAGTATTGGGATATGCATCGGGTTCATCGGCGGAGCACCATTGCTGGTCGGAACCCCAGCTCACGAAAGTAGGAATGAAGGGCCAGCCCATGGCGCCTGCGAACAAACGATTGGGTATACCGCCATTGGAATAGTCCTCCAGGATAGTCTTGCCGCTTTCAACAGCCCTTTTCAGTCCGTTGGCAAAGCCGTAGACTTCCAGTCCGGAAAACCCAACTTCTATTCTGGCTACGCCGCCAGCAGCTGCTAACAGATTTGATCCTTGCGTGTTACAGTTAGAAATGAGATTGACGTTCTTAACGCCCTGACGAACCATTTCACGGAAAAAGGCGATACAATCGGATCCTACCGGAAGTGCACCGCCGTGCCCAAAGGTCATACCATCCCAGGTATATTGAGCGACAGCTTCTTGCATAGTGATCAACTTGTTTTTCAATATAATCCCTCCCTTTTCAGGCGGTCTTTTTGTTTTCTTTGTTCTATAGTTCGAGTAGAATATAGTGTGGAATGTTTTTTTGGCTGGCTGTAACCTGCAGGCGGCCTTTTTTTTCACCTCCATTTAACTTGATTAATAGGGCAGCACAGTCCCCGCTGCCCTATAATACCTTTCCCTGCGGGCCGGGTTCACCATACCGGGAATACTGGTGCGTTATGCCAATCCTTTACTTTTAAGTAAAGGAATCGGTGAATTGAATAGTTTATTTATACCCAATTGACCTGCTTTATACCCCAAAGCCAGGCCCATTAATTGGGTAAAATAAATGATCGGCATGCGGAAATTCAACCCCATCGCCTTTTGGCGCATATCCAGATTACTCTGGCACATGGGGCAGGCTACAACGATGGCCTCCGCTCCGGCTTGCCGGGCGGATTTCAGCACCTGTCCTCCCAGGTCCAAGACGATACCGGTGTCGGAAGCTGCATATCCTCCGCCGCAGCATTCGGCCTTGTGTCCCCAGGTAACGGTTTCCGCCCCTAGAGTCCTTAAAAGATTGTCTAAAGATACCGGCTGTTCAGCGTCATCAAATTCCACTATTTGCCGCGGGCGGGTAAGAAGGCAGCCATAATAGGCCGCCAGTCGCAAACCTTTTAAGGGCTTTACAACTTTTTGCCCAATGGCATCAAGGCCGGTTTCCTCAACCAGCAGCTGCAGCAAGTGCTGCACCTCGGGCTTGACCGGGGCCTCGGTTTGCAGCATCTCTTTGACATCTGCCTGCATCCGGGGATTGTTCCGGATCTCATGCGAGGCTGTTTTTAAACGGTTAAAACATCCCGCGCATACTGCGGTAACCCGGTCCAGATTCATCTGCTGGACAATGCTGAGATTCCTGGCTGACAGCCCCACCGCCAGGGCGTGGTCAACACTGTGGGCAGCGGTTGCGCCACAACAATTCCAGTCTTCTATTTCTTTAAGGTTTATATTCAAGTGCTTGCATACCAGGCGGGTGGAGAGATCGTACTCGTGAGCCATGGAATGCAAGGAGCAGCCTGGAAAATAAGCTACATTCATTTCACTTCCCCCTTTTGCCCTGGCTTTTTATGAAAAAGCCGCCGCACCTTGTCCATCTTTTTGACCCGGGCCGGGAACGGATTCAGTTTGCCTTTAATAAACATCTGCGGGCCCAATTCGGCATTATTAAGATATTGTCCCGACTTGAGATTATAATTGAGGATGAGATACAATTCTGACACCCGGCCAATTTTATTCACTTGATCCAGCATAAGATTGTGGAACAGCTCCACTGTAGGCCGGGTGGCCGGTATTCCTCTGGCAACAGCCCTCTCCCGCAGGTAATCCATGATGCGGGCAATGTCAATCCCCGAGGGACAGCGGTCGACACACAGCTGGCAGGCTACACAGCACCAAAGCGCATCCATGTGCAAAAGTCTTTCTTCATCCCCAACTTTGATCATCTGTACGATTTTGCGGGGGGTAAAATCAAATATATGGGCATTGGAACAGCCGCCGGAACATTTGCCGCATTCCAGGCAGCGTTCAATCTCTATCCCGCAATTCTGCAATAATTCCTGGCTCAAGCTGTGGTCCGTTTCATCCAGCTGCAGAGCTTTAAAATACTGGTTTACTGGTGAAGTTGTTGCATTCATCGGCACTCCCCCCTTAATCGGCCTGATTCAATACGGCCATAGCCTGTGCGGCTGCAGCCGCCCCCTGCTGCAGGGCTCCCAGGGTTTCCACCGCAAATCCGCATGACCCGGCCAGGAATACGCGCTCCTGAACCTTCACCGGTTCAAAAGGCTCGGGCTCGATAAAGCCGTATGGATCGGTGTGCAGGCCGAACATTTCCGCCATTTCCGCGGTGCCCTGGCTGGGACGAATCGCGGCGGCCAGAACGATGTAATCAGCCCTGACCTCTACAGGGACTCCCATTAAAGTATCTTCGCAGCGTATTAACAAGCGTCCATCTTCCGGCAGCACTTTGGCAGGGCGTCCCCGCACATAACGGACATGCTTATCTTCTATGACTGAACGCACGAACTCTTCATACTCTTTCCCGCTAGCCCGGTAGTCCATATAAAACACATAACTTTTGGCATCCGGCAGCAAGTCCTTAACCAGACCGGCCTGTTTAGCGGTATACATACAGCATATCTTGGAGCAATAAGGGTAGCCTTTGGCCCGATCCCGGGAACCGACGCATTTAAAAAAAGCTACCACCGGTGCTTTTTGGGGCTTCTGACCAGCTGACCATTCTTTTAAAACCGCTTCGAATTCCAGTGAATTTAGTACATTAGGAAAAGCCCCATGACCATATTCACCATATCCGGAAAGATCCATCAAATCAAATCCGGTGGCTATAATCACTGCACCTGCTTGAAGCTCTTCTACGGCTCCGTGGTTATTCTTGATTTGTACCCGGTAACCGTTTTCGGTCTTTTGGCATCCGCTGACGACGCTTTCCAATAAAACCTTAACCGCCGCACACTTTTCCAGCTCCTTAACCCGCGGCTCCACGAATTGGGCCGGGTCTTCCCAGCGGGGAAAACTGCTGGCCAACTGATTGAGAACTCCGCCCAGCCAGTTGCTTTTTTCAACCAGAACCACAGGATACCCGGCCTGCCCCAGTATACGAGCCGCCTCGATCCCGGCTGCCCCCCCCCCGATTACCAGGGTTGATTGCTCTTTATGAATTCCCATCACTGTAAGCTCCTTTCCCCAATCCAATCCGTTCCAGAACCCCGTTGAGAGGTACGGTATTTGCTGCAAATCCTAGTTTATCTAAATCAACACCCAGGGCCAGGCCGATCAGTTGGCCCAAATCCATCACCGGAATGTTGTACGGTCCAAATCCGCGGGCTGCCAGTTTGGGCTGTTCGCGATCCAGAGCCACATTGCATCCCGGGCAGGTGGTGGTGATTAATTCCACACCTTCCTCCTTGGCGCTGTCAAATTTACGGCCCAAATGAGGCTGAACCACGCTCTCCGCGTGGGTAAAACCGCGCCCCACGGCATAACCGCAGCACATGCGGCGTTCTTTATAAAATACCGGAGTTGCGCCCAGGGCTTCGTAAATTTCCTCATGGAAAGTGGGCAGATCGCCGTCGTCCAGTATCCCATACTGCTGCGCCAGATAATGGCAGCCATAATGGCTGGCTATCCGCAAGCCATTCAGGGGGCGGACCACTTTGGCCCGGATTTCATCCAGCAGCAGATAATATAACTCTTGCACGTGGAATATTCTGACCTTGCCCTGATACTCATATCCCCACTGGCCGATGGCATCATTGGCCATCTTCATATAAGTGGGGTGGTGTTTCAATATATGGGACAGCTCGGTATTATAACCGAAACAGCCATTGCAGAAGCAAAACATGTCGAGTCCATATCTTTGTTCCACAATGGAAAGATTTCTGGCCGTTACCGCCAGGGACGGCTCCGGAGTATGCCCCGAGCAGGTCAGGACATAGCCGGAGCAGCAGGTCTGATCAGGATCCATGACCACTTCTATATTCAGCTTCTTCAATATCTCTTTAATAGCGCTCTCAGTGCCCGGGTACTCCATACTGCCGGTGCAGCTACGGAAAAGAAACAGTTTTTCCGGCTTGGTACCCAGGCGCTCTTGCGGTGTGACGACCCCGGGACTATTCATTGACAATTCTCCCTTCCCGATAACTCATGCGCAACGGCCTTTGCTCGCTTTTTTCCAGATTCTCCATATACTCTTTAGCGCCGGTCTGTTCAAATATGGCCCGGTATTCAGCAATGGCTTTTGCGGAGACCTCAGGCCATGGTTCCGCGCCAACCCCTGACCTAAGCCGCATAATCTTCTCAATACCCTTTTGGCCAGGGACAAAAGTCAAGCCCTTTTCCATAGCTCTGAAGACAAATTTGTTGATACCTGTCACATACTTTTGCCCGTATCCGTTCTCCAGTGCCATATAGCGCAACTGCATCATCAACAGGGGATAATTGATATCCACCGGGCAGACCCGGTAGCAATTGGCGCACCACAAACAGCGCCAGATTTCCTCGCTATCCAGCAGGCGGGTTACACTGCCTGATAACACGTCATTAATAATCGCTCTGGGATTATATGAGGGAGTGATGGCTGCTACCGGGCAATTGCCTGTGCACTTGCCACACTGCAGGCATTGCTCTAAGTTTTCCACCAGGTGGTAGCGATCCACTTTGTGAATGAGTTCGGGATCCCACTCCCGGTCATGCTCTCTCGGCATTTGCATCGCTCCTTTATAGTTTGGGATGGCGGCTGGTTGGCTCTATCGTTATTAGTGTGCATAAAACATGCCAACTCATACAAAGCCCTATATTTCACAAGTTCAGCCCCAATGACAATAAAAAAGTGTCAGGTTTCGGGCTTTTTGTCCAAATACCTGACACTTTATCGACTGTCAAAAATCAAAATGACGCAATAGATTGGCTTACCTGTTAATAATTTAGTTCATTTCCACAAATGGTCGTCTTCCGCTCATGCCATAGGAATCTTCATATCTGACTGGGAAGGTTTGCCCTCTATATTCAGCGCTTTCATTTTATAGTAGAGCGTACTGCGGGGGATGCCTAAAATATGGGCTGCTTTAGCCTTGTTATAATTGGTTTGCTGCAGGGCTTTAGTTATGGCTTCACGCTCATGATGATCCATGAGATTATCCAACTGGGTTGTAGTTATCACTTCACGCTGGCTATGGCTGACCGCGGTTTTTCCCGGTCCCCGCAGCACATCGATAACTCCGGCTTCTTCCAGGGACAGGGGAGTGACATAGTCGTCCTCCATAAGTATAACCACACTCTCCAGGAGGTTTTGCAGTTGGCGGACATTGCCGGGCCAATGGTAATCCTCCAGCATTCTCATCACCTCACGGTCAATACCCTTGATCTGGCGCCCGTATTCCATGCCCAGCTTCCGTAAAAAGAGTCTGGTCAATCCCGGGATATCATCCTTTCTTTCCCTCAGCGGCGGTATCTCCAAAACCACTACGCTAAGGCGATAATACAGGTCGCTGCGGAAGAGTTTTTGTTCCACCAGTTCCGCCATGTTGCGATTGGTAGCGGCAATAATACGTACGTCAGCGGTAATGGGTGTAGTTCCGCCGACTCGATAAAACCTTCTTTCCTGCAAAACCCGCAGCAGCTTGGCCTGCATATCCATCGGCAGCTCGCCGATTTCGTCCAGGAAAAGGGTGCCTCCATTGGCCAGCTCAAACTTACCGGCTTTACCCGCGCGGTGGGCTCCGGTAAATGAGCCGGATTCATAACCAAACATCTCGCTTTCAAACAGATTCTCGGGAATGGCGCTGCAGTTGATCTCTATATAGGGCTGTTTGGCCCGTTTGCTATGGTTATAGATCACCTGGGCCATTATCTCTTTTCCGGTACCGCTTTCTCCCTGAATTAGAACGGTAGCATCGGTTCCGGCCACTCTTTTGGCCTGTTGTAAAACGTGGCGGGTATCCTGGTTGACAGTATAGAATTGCTCGTCGCCGAGCAAATCCTGCGTTCCTATGATACGCTCCAGTTTTCTTACTTTAGTCTGGGCTCTTTCCAGATTATCAATTAATTTCCGGATATGACTGACGTCCAAATTAGTGCAAACCGCGCCCAGAATGGCTCCATCGGAAAAGACCACCGGAACTGCATTACGAACGATATACACCCCATCATCCAGTTCGGTCAGGACATTTTGATAACACTGCATATTGGAAATAACCTTGAGCAACAGGTCATCCGGGAAATAATCCGCCAATTTACAGCCTACGATTTCCTGGGCGGCAATGCCGAACATTTTCTCGGCGCCTGTATTCCAAAAGCTGACCCGGCCATCGCAGTCGATTACCTGAATGGCCTCGGCAATATTTTCCAATACCGAATACATATGTTCGCCGAGCATTTCCAACTTGGAAGAGAAACCATTGCATACATCCCGGGCCGTCAACAAGCCAACCACCTCGCCGCCATCCCTGATCACCGGGAGACGGCCTATCTTTCTCATACGCATAATATCTCGAGCTCTGGCCAGGTCTTCATCTTCAGTGGTAGTTATTATATCGCGGCTGCAGAGGCTCTTAATGGGAACATCCTGGGGCAGCCCATTGGTGATGGTTCGCACCAGGGTCTCTCTAGTAACCAGGCATACGAATTTCTTTTCATCATCGACCACTATCACTTCACCCCAGTGATTCTTAAGGATTAACTCCACTACGGTTTCCACCGGGGTATTATGGTCAACCAGACCATAATCCTGTGTCATCGCTTCTCCAACGCGGAGATCCGTTATACGTAGATCCGGCATTCCAATCACTCCCTTGTCATTGCCGTATCATACCTTGTTACTATTGTCACTTTCAATAATAATAACTTTGTCGGTATTTTGTCCAATAAAAGTCGTAAACCATGTATGCTGAAGTTCCTCTAGAATTGATGTAATGGCAGCTTTTGAGCGAAGTGGCAGGGAGATTTGTCGAAATATTCTGTAAAATTATTCCTATTTATTTAATTAAACCAAATTCAGTCCTGTGCCGCTTTGTCAGCCCCCACTATCGACTCAAGCAACAGCTGGGCATGCTTTGTTCTGGCTTCCAGATCCTTAAGGTCGACGCCCGTGATCTCTCGAATGTATCCTCCCAACAGAACCGGAAACGATAATGTGCTCAATAAATGCAAGGTTCGTAAGCATAAAACATCTTTATCCATTTCCGGCCTGACTCTGGCGATGGTTTCCTTTAAAAGTTCAATTCCTTCGGTTTTAAGAAAGGTCATATATTCGATATGTTGATCCAGGGGCTTGTTATGAATGGCATGATTAATCATGTTTCTAATTATATCGGGATACTTATTAATGATTTCAGTATAATTGTATATGAATGTAAGCAGCCGGTCTTCAACATCATCATCAGTCTGTTCCTGAAGTAAAGCAAAGTTTTTTCTCATTTCATCGGTAACCTCAGTCAAAGCGGCGTTAATGACTCCGTCTTTAGAACCAAAATGATAATTCACCGCCGCGACGTTTACGTTGGCCCGAGAAGCGATTTTGCGGATAGTGATATTCTGAAATCCTTCTGCAGCGATAATATCCATGGTTATATTGATGATCTTTTGTTTGGTGGTCAGATTCTCATCAGACTTATCCATAATAAATACTCTCTGAAAACATGTTTTGGTTTAAGCATAGAACATCACGAAGATGTCTTCAACAGCTTCAATATTCATTGACAATATCCGGTATCTAACCTACCATTAAGTCACAGTTGATTCAAACATTGTTTTAATTTCCTGCTCTTGGGGGAGGGTAAACCGATGCGCAACTGTATGCGTCTGGGGCTGGATGTGGGTTCAACCACAGTGAAGGTCGTTATATTGGACGAAAACGATCGTATTGTCTATACAGATTATAAGCGGCATTATGCAGAAACCCAAAAACACACTATCGAATTACTCCGGGATGCTTATAACCACATCGGCAATCAGCCCTTCACAGCAATGGTGACTGGATCCGCCGGATTATCCATATCTTCCTGGTTGGGCGTTGAGCATATACAGGAAGTTATAGCCTGCAATACCGCCATAGGGCGGTATATTCCCCACATCGATGTAGCCATCGAATTAGGGGGAGAAGATGCAAAAATCACCTTTTTTCAGGACGGCCCGGACCAGCGAATGAATGGCATCTGTGCCGGCGGAACCGGGGCGTTTATCGATCAGATGGCAACCCTTTTGGGAACCGATGTTAATGGTTTAAATCAGCTGGCCAGGCGAGCCACCGCCATTTATTCAGTAGCTGCACGTTGCGGTGTTTTCGCCAAGACCGACATACAGGTTTTATTAAATGAAGGCGCCAAGAAGGAAGACATCGCCGCTTCGGTATTCCAAGCCGTAGTCAATCAAACCGTCAGCGGTCTGGCCTGCGGCAAATCCATCACTGGCAACGTGGCCTTTTTAGGCGGGCCTCTGTCTTTCCTTTCAGAATTGAGAAGAAGATTTCAAGAAACCCTGCAGCTAGATGACAAAGAGGCTGTATTCCCCCCGTACAGTCAGTTTTTCGTGGCCCTGGGGGCTGCCTTGGCTTCCCAATCAAGCCCGATGATCCGTCTGGCCAGTCTTATTAAACGCCTGGAAAAGATTGATTTATCCGATTATCAACAGTTCACTCACCTCAAGCCCCTTTTTGAAAGCCAGGAAGACTATACCCGTTTCCGTGCCAGACATCAACAGAATAAAGTACCCCGACGGGACTTGGACACTTATGGCGGAGACTGCTATTTGGGAATAGATGCTGGCTCAACGACTACCAAAGCCGCACTAATCGATGCCAGCGGTCGCCTGTTGTACTCCTGCTATACCAATAACACCGGCAGCCCTCTTGATTCAGCCCTTAAGATTTTAAGGGATTTGGCCAGCTGCTTGCCGGCAGCGGCTAAACTGGCTTATACAGCAGTGACCGGGTATGGGGAAGGGCTATTAAAAGCCGCCCTGCATATAGATTTGGGAGTAGTTGAAACTGTGGCCCACTATCGTGCCGCGCATTTTTTTGACCCACAGGTTGACCTGATTCTAGACATCGGCGGGCAGGACATGAAATGCCTGCAGATAAAAGACGGCATTATTGACAACATCTTGCTTAACGAATCCTGCTCTTCAGGATGCGGCTCCTTTATTGAGGGTTTTGCCCATTCATTAAACTTGAGCGTACAGGATTTTGCCGCCCTGGCTTTGCATGCCAATGCACCAGTAGATCTAGGCTCACGCTGTACGGTTTTCATGAATTCAATGGTAAAGCAAGCTCAAAAAGAAGGCGCTTCAATCGGTGATATTTCAGCCGGGCTGTCATATTCGGTTATCAAAAACGCTCTGTTTAAAGTGATTAAGATGAGAAATCCCGAAGATCTGGGGCAGCGGATTGTGGTTCAAGGCGGCACCTTTCAAAATGACGCGGTTTTGAGGAGTTTGGAGAGCATCTCCGGCAAAGAGGTCATAAGACCGGACATCGCATCAATAATGGGCGCGTTTGGGGCAGCGTTGATGGCCAGAGAACAGAGCACCACAGGGAAAGCGAGCTCTCTTTTAGGGGCCGACCAACTGGAGGGCTTTTCGATCACCACCCGCCTCAACCGCTGCGGGGGTTGTGAAAACAACTGCTTGCTGACCATTAACAAGTTCCCGGGCGGAGGCCGGTTTATCTCCGGCAATCGCTGTGAGAAACCGGCAGCCAAAGACCGGCAGCACAAATCTATACCCAATATTTTTGACTATAAATACCAGCGCCTCTTGAATTATAAACCGTTAGCTGCAGAGGCGGCTTTTAGGGGTACTATCGGTATTCCGATGGTTCTCAACATGTATGAAAACTACCCGTTCTGGTTTACCTTTTTCACCGCACTGGGGTTCAGGGTGGAGGTTTCACCGCGATCTTCCCGGACACTTTATGAACTGGGCAGCAATACCATCCCCTCGGATACGGCCTGTTTTCCAGCCAAGCTGGTTCATGGCCATGTCGCCGCTCTAATAAAACAAGGTATAAGACGGATTTTTTATCCCTCCATCATACATGAGCACCGAGAGCAGACCGGTGCCAATCATCATTTTAACTGCCCTATGGTCATTTCTTATCCTGAAGTGATCAAAAATAATATGGATATCATCAGGGAAAATGACGTTGTTCTAATGAATCCCTTCCTGCCCTACTGTGATCGAAAGAGGCTGATTATTCGCTTGCATGAAGAACTTGACCGCTTTAAGATATCCAAACCGGATATAGCCCGGGCGGTTGATTTGGCCTGGGAAGAAGACCGGCGTTTCAAAGCGGACATCCGGCGTCAAGGCGAGGAGATCCTGGCTTATCTTGAGCAAACCGGGAAGCAAGGCATTGTTTTAGCCGGCCGTCCTTATCACATAGA
>NZ_DIPG01000019.1:20067-22224 GCF_002426325.1 Syntrophomonas sp. UBA5494
TATGCCGCCGCCAGTTTTACGGCGGCTCAACCTCAGCTTGAATTGGTGCAGCTAAATTCCTTTGGCTGCGGTCTGGACGCCATTACCAGCGATCAGGTTCAAGAAATTTTGAAGGCCCGGGGTAAAACTTACACCCTGTTGAAAATCGATGAAGGGGCTAATCTGGGAGCTGCCAAAATAAGGCTGCGCTCTCTTCAGGCAGCCATCGCAGGCAGGGAAAAAAGGAGCCCGGAAAGGGAGACTAAATCTTATACTCAACAGCGGGTGGTATTCACCCCGGCCATGAAGCAGGAACATACTATACTGTGCCCGCAGATGTCGCCCATCCATTTTGAACTGTTAGAAGCAGTCTTAAGCAGCGAAGGATACCATCTGGAGCTGCTCCCTGAAGTAGACAAATCGGCTATCGATGAAGGTCTCAAATATGTTAACAATGACGCCTGTTATCCGGCCGTCATTGTTATCGGCCAGCTGCTGCAAGCCCTGCAATCCGGCCGCTATGACCTTAATAATACCTCGGTGGCCATCAGCCAGACCGGGGGAGGCTGCAGAGCTACCAATTACATCGGACTCTTGCGCAAAGCCCTTAAAGAGGCCGGATTCCATAATATACCGGTGCTGTCGGTCAATCATTATGGCGCCGAGAAGAACCCGGGATTTAAAATTTCGCCGGGCCTCATTAAAAAGGCCATAAATGCAGTAATATATGGCGACATGCTGATGAGGGTACTGCACCGGGTTCGTCCTTATGAAATGATCCCGGGATCAGCCGATATGTTATATCAGCGCTGGGTAAAGCGCTGCCAGGCTCAGCTCATATCCGGTGAGAAATTGGAATTCAGGGCCAATCTGAGAGGGATTGTCGAGGAATTTGACCGACTGGAAATCTCTTCCCTGCCCAAACCCCGGATCGGCATCGTCGGAGAAATCCTGGTTAAGTATCACCCCGCCGCCAACAACAATATCGTGAAAATATTGGAACATGCAGGGGCCGAGGTGATCGTGCCTGACCTCCTGGATTTCTTCCTCTACTGTGCATATGACTATCTTTACAATTATCGCTATCTCTATGGGAAAAAACGTTATCTCCTGGCTGGAAAATACCTGATTCATTACCTGGAAAAGAAGCGGTCATTCATGAAGTCTCTTTTACAAAACAGCCAACGTTTCACATCCCCCAGCTCCATCTATCACAAAGCCGATCTGGCCAGTCAGGTCATGTCATTGGGGCATCATTGCGGCGAAGGCTGGTTCTTAACCGCTGAGATGATCGATATGATAGTCAGCGGAATACCCAATATTGTCTGTGTGCAGCCCTTCGGCTGTTTGCCCAACCATGTCACCGGCAAGGGTATGATGAAAGAAATAAAACGTAATTATCCGCATGCAAATATTACCGCTCTAGACTATGACCCCGGCGCCAGCGAGGTTAATCAGTTAAACCGGCTTAAACTTATGCTGTCGGTGGCTTTCGCCGACCTCCACAAAGCCAATGCCCGTCAGCCCCATCAGACCACGGAGCAGGATTCCAACTCTACTTATCGCTTCCTCAACGATAATCTTCCCGGATAAATTCAGTCGTCACCCCATTCTGGAGCAAGTTGTTATATAAGCCAATTATGGAATGGATTCACGTTAATGGGAATGAAAAATAAACCCACCAGAGGATGATTCCTAATCTGGCGGGCTGCAAAAATATATGAAAAGGAGTTAGGGGGGAATAAAACTTTACGCTGATATTTATATGCAATTGTCGTGCCATCTTGTGTGGCAAAGGTGGCAAAAAATTACCCACCGTTTAACCGGCGGGCCAAGAATTATTGAAGAGGAGTTTAAGAAAGGCTAATTAATTGCCAAAGCGAAGCCTTTGGCTTACAAAAGTACACATTCCTTTTGATTTGATCCATTTACGGTAGTTGTCTTGTCCAAGACAGGTAATGACAACCAATTCCTGCTGTTGTTTAACAGCTACTATGGAAATACCCTGGTGTTTCATTTCGACGCAGTTGTCCAGATCGTTGGGCTTGAAAGCTATGAGTCTGCCCTTTTGAGCTATATGCTTTAATTTACTTATTATCTCCTTATCTGTAGAAGAATAATCAAAAAGCCTCTCTCTATATCTTTTTATGGCATGTTTGGTTACCTTGATTAACATTA
>NZ_DIPG01000031.1:0-7151 GCF_002426325.1 Syntrophomonas sp. UBA5494
CCTTGCGGCTGCCTTTGCTGCTGCGTACCCCTGGGCTGCGTTTGTTGCCTGGACTGCGGTTGGCCTGAACCTTCTCTTGGCGCTTCTCCCTGGGTTGGGCGCCAGGTTTGGGGAGCACGTTCCGGTTGGGGACTAGGCCGTTTTGAGGGAGGGCGGTCCGCAGCACCGGCAGGACCCCGCGGTGCTGAAGTCTCGCTTTTAGGTTTTGATGGCGCAGCCGTTTCTTGTGGACCTTGACTACCTTTATCCTTATCTGCCAGTTGTTTCCTGACCCAACTGGCCTGAGAATCCTCCATGGTACTCATGTGGTTCTTCACATCAAGGCCCAATTTCTGAAGGATATCAACCATCTCTTTACTGGATTTACCCAGTTCTTTTGCTATTTCATGCACTCTTACTTTGGCCATTCAACCACCCCCGTCGTATTTGGCTCATCTCCCGCAGCATAGACTTTTAATATTTGCCTGGCTATGCCTTCGTCATTTACTGTCACCGCTACCCGATAAGCCTTGCCCACCGCATTGCCGAGGCGATACTTATCGCCCCCCGCCAACCAGGGGATGTTCTGCTTCTCACACCAGGCTACCAGGGATTCTTTGGTCTTTTCAGATATATCGCTACTCATGATCAATAAATAGGCTCGATTACGAAGCAGACTATTCTTTACTGCCATAGCCCCCGATGAAACCGCTCCCGATCTCATGGCCAGACCCAGCAGGTTATACAATTTGAGCAATACCTCACATCCTTACGAATTCATCCCCGCAATTTTGGCTTCTATCGCAGCCAGAACCTCTGCAGGGATATCATGTTCCAGGGCCTTATGGATGCTTTTGGACTTAACCGCTTTATTAAAGCACTGCAGGTCAGGGCAAATATAAGCCCCGCGGCCGGCCTTTTTTCCGGTGCTGTCCACCACAATCTCACCATCCGGCGACCTGACTATACGAATCAGTTCTTTTTTTATTTTCATTTCCCGGCATCCCACACACATGCGCAGCGGGAGTTTACGCATCCTGGCCATATTCATCGTTCTCCGCATCATCATCAAATTCGGCTTCTTGTTCCTGGTCCTCGCCATATTCTTCGAATTCGTCCTCTTGCTCCAGGTCTGCGCCCAATTCCTCTATTTCGGCCAGATACTGGCTTTCATTCTTGATGTCGACCTTCCAGCCAGTCAGCTTGGCGGCCAAACGGGCGTTCTGGCCCTCCTTGCCGATGGCCAGCGAGAGCTGGTAATCGGGTACGATAACCCGGGCTACCTTCTCTTCCTCATTGGGTATGACATTCAAGACCTTGGACGGGCTCAAGGCATTGGCGATGAAACGCTTTGGATCCTTATCATACCTGATTATATCAATTTTTTCTCCGCCCAGCTCGGACACCACATTCTGCACCCGAAAGCCTCTGGGACCCACACAGGCCCCTACCGGGTCAACCTTCTCGTCATAAGAATGCACCGAGATCTTGGACCTGGAACCTGCCTCCCGCGCAATGGTGCGAATCTCTACGATGCCGTCATAGATTTCCGGCACCTCTAATTCGAACAGTCTTTTTAAGAAAAAAGGATGCGACCTGGATACGAAGATGTTAGGCCCCTTGGGGGTGTCCTTTACCTCGTATATATAGGCTTTGATGCGTTGACCAACCTCATACCTCTCCCCGCCGATTTGGTCGGAGGGCAGCATGATGCCTTCGGTTCGGCCCAGATTCACATAAGCGGTTTTGGCTTCGATGCGCTGCACCGTGCCGGTTACGATTTCGCCCTCGCGCTCCCGGAATTCCTGATAGATCAAGCTGCGTTCGGCTTCGCGCAGCTTTTGGATCACCACTTGCTTGGCGGTTTGCGCGGCGATCCGCCCAAAATTGGTTGGTGTGGCCTCTACATAGACCATATCTTCAACCTGGCAGTCGGGATACAACTCCAGGGCTTCATCCAATTGTATTTCCAGACGGGTGTCTTCGACCTTTTCGACCACTTTTTTCTGCGAGTAAACGTGCACATCCCCGCTCATTTCATCGAAATCCACGCTTACGTTTTGGGCCACGCCAAAATTTTTCTTATAGGCGGTATTTAAAGCTGATTTTATTGCTTCTATAAGAGCCAGCTTGGGAATCCCCCGTTCCCGCTCTATCTCATTTAAGGCTTGAATCAACTCATTGGACATGGTGCTTCCTCCTCTAAAAGTCTGGTTTCAACCTGATTATCGAGATCATGTCGCGCGGTATGTCGACCAGGTTATCATCCTGGTTTAACAGGCTGATTTTCTCTTCAGTAAAGCCCTGTAAAACACCGATAATCTTGCGTGGTCCGGAATAAGCCTGCAGGGTCTTGACCTTGATTCGCGCCCCCTTAAAGCGCAGCAGGTCCCGGTCGGTTTTTATGACCCGGTCCAGTCCCGGCGAGGAAACTTCCATATGGTCGTATTCTACCTGGGCTTCGTCGACGAGATCCTTCACTGCGCGGCTGGCTGCGCTGCAGGACTCTAAATCCACACCCTCTTCGCGGTCGATAAATATCCGCAGGATGCGGTCGCCGTCTTCACGCTTATACTCAATTTCCACCAGCTCCAATCCCAATTTGGCCAGGGGTTCTGCCACCAGGCTTTCCAAAAGGGCGGCCTTATTCATGTTCATCCCTTTTCCTCCGCATCTTAAGAGCCTTAGTTTGGCATTATACAATAGAAAAAGTGGGCAAGAACCCACTCATGAAACCAAACTATTACCAGCTCATTAAGAGTATAACACAATTTCTCAATTCTATTCAAGCTGCTTTAGAGTTCTAAATCGCGGCGGCCGGGCTCGCCCCGCCCTCAGGCAAAAAGGTTCAACTGGGCGCTCTCGGGCAGGCCTTCCAGGCAGCCGTATTTTCTCAGCATCTCCAGAGTGGTTTTATTCATATGAGTACGCATCTGCAATTCCTCCACCGACAGGAAGGGGGTTTCCCCGCGAAGCCTGACGATGCTCTGCGCAGCTGCAGCCCCCACGTTAGGCAGGGCCGAAAAGGGCATCAACAATCCATCTCCCTGCACCTGGAACTTGATGGCATGAGACTTATAGATATCCACGGGGTAAAAGCAGAAGCCGCGCGCATACATTTCCAGGGCCACCTCCAGGTAGGGCAGGAGTTTCTTGTCTTTGGCGCTGGCCTTCATGCCTTGTTTCTCAATCTCCTGGATCCGCTTCTGTATAAACTGGTAGCCTCCCAGCATGGTCTCGGCCTCGAAATCCTCGGCCCGAACACTGAAAAAGCTGGCGTAAAAGGCCAGCGGGTAATGCACTTTGTAGAAAGCGATGCGGAAGGCCATGGTCACATAGGCGGCCGCGTGCGCTTTGGGGAACATGTACTTGATCTTACGGCAGGAGTCGACATACCAGGAAGGGGTAAAACAGGACAGCATCTGCTCCTCTTCTTCCCGGTTGACCCCTTTGCCCTTGCGCACCTTTTCCATGATCTTAAAGGCTTTTTGAGGGTCCATCCCCAACTGAATCAGGTAAAGCATGATATCATCACGGGTGCAAATAACATCATTGAGCTGCGCCACCCCGGACTGCACCAGTTCCTGGGCATTGTTCAGCCATACGTCGGTGCCGTGGGAAAGCCCGCATATCCTGATCAATTCAGACATCGTGGACGGCCGGGTAGTCTCCAGAATCTGCCGCACGAAGCGGGTGCCAAACTCGGGAATGCCGAAGGTGCCCACAGTGCTGTTAATAACTTCGGGCTCCAGGCTCAGAGGCTCAAGCCCGGAAAAAATCTGCATGGTGGTCTTGTCGCCCATTCTGACGGTAGCGGCCTTTACTCCGGTCAAGTCCTCAAGTTCCTTGATGACAGTGGGATCATCGTGGCCGAGTATATCCAGTTTCACCAGCTGATCCCCGATGGCGTGGTATTCAAAGTGGGTGGTGATAATGCCCGAATCTTTGTTGTCGGCGGGATGCTGCAAGGGGGTAAACTCCAGTATATCACGATCCTTTGGAACCACAATCAGGCCCCCGGGATGCTGGCCGGTGGTCTTTCGAACCCCGGTGATCCCCTTGACCAGGCGGTTGATCTCCGAGTTTTTGTAGCTGAGATCCCGTTCTTCGCTGTATTTTTTGACAAATCCGAAGGCGGTTTTGGTAGCGATGGTGGAAACCGTACCGGCGCGAAAAACGTTTTCGCTGCCGAAAAGTTCCTCTACATACTGATGGGCCCTGGATTGGTATTCTCCTGAAAAATTGAGGTCAATATCCGGCACCTTGTCACCTTCAAATCCCAGGAAGGTTTCAAAGGGGATGTCAAAACCATCCCTCAATAATTCCCTTCCGCAGCAGGGACAGTTTTTATCAGGCAGGTCGGCCCCGCAGGAGAAACCGGCGGCGACGAATTCCGAATAAGCGCAATCCGGGCATAAATAATGGGGAGCCAAGGGGTTTATCTCTGTGATCCCAGTCAGATAGGCTACCAGAGACGATCCCACCGAACCTCGTGAACCGACCACATAACCATCCTGATTGGATTTCTGTACCAGCTTATGGGCGATCAGATATAAGACGCTGAAACCGTGCTCGGTGATGGAGTACAGTTCTTTCTTGATGCGGCTTTCCACCACCTCGGGAAGCACCTGACCATAGAGTTCCCTGACGCGCTCCCAGGCCAGGGCGGTGATCTCTTCCCCGGCACTTTCAATCTGGGGCGGATAAAAACCGTCCGGTACCGGCTGCACCATTTCCACCATGGCGTTGATCTGGTTGGGGCCTTCAACAACCACCTGCCGGGCCAGTTCGTCGCCCAAATAGGCGAACTCGGCCAGCATCTCCTCGGTGGTGCGCAAATACAGGGGGTGATCGGACTCAGCGTCATCATAACCCTGACCGGCTTGAATGATAGTGCGCAAGATGCCGTCATGCGGCTCCAGAACATGCACATCCCCGGTAGCCACTACCGGTTTGCCCAGTTCCGCGGCCAGAGCGATGATCTGGCGATTGATCTCCTGTAAGGCTTCCCGGTCCGGCAAGGTACCCTGGTTTATCAAGAATTCATTATTACTGAGGGGCTGTATTTCCAGGTAATCGTAAAACTCCGCAACGCTGCGCCGTTCTTCCCGGGATAAGCCCTTCAAAAAGGCCTGATACACCTCTCCGGCCTGACAGGCGCTGCCGATCAACAAGCCCCGGCGATATTTGGAAAGTTCGGCCCGGGGGATGCGGGGCCGGTTTTTATAAAAATGATGCAGATAAGACAAGGTGATCAACTGGTACAGATTCCGCAGACCTTCAGCCGAGCGGGCCAGAATGATGACATGATAGGCGCGTTCTTTGATATCTTTTTCATAGAGGTAGGCCTCAACCCCGTAAATGACCTTGATATGGTGTTTCTGAGCCGCATGGCAGGCGTCCGGGAAGGCCTGCACACAGCCATGGTCGGTGATGGCGATAGCCTGATGGCCCCACTGTGCAGCCCGGGCTACCAATTGTTCCACCTCCGCCAGTCCGTCCAAAGCGCTCATCTTGGTATGGACATGCAGCTCCACCCTTTTGTCGGGGGCCTGATCCCGGCGTTGCGGAGCTTCCATGTTTTCAATGGCAGCGGCGAACAAGACGGCCTCATGGGTAAAAGGGTCATAGCGTATGTCCCCGTTGGCCGTTATCCATTGATCGATCAGTAAATGGTCGTCTGCAGGTTTATCCAGAAATTGTTTTACGATGACACTCCCGGTATAATCAGTGAGATAGTATTCCACCGCGCAGCGCCCGCCGCGGATGGCTTTGATCTCTTTATGCCATATCTGTCCCTCCACCCTGATGCCCTGCTGGCCTTCCTGCAGGTCGCTCATCCTGATCAGGGCGGCTTTGGCTCTGGATTTCCCTCTAGATGCGTTTTTGCGGGGTTTTGAGGCGGAGACGTCGTAGCTCAAAACCTGGTATTCGGCAGCGGGGATAAGGGTTTGAGAATTCTTAGAGCCGTTCTCTTGGGGGCTCTCCTGCAACCTGACGCGGGAAATCACCTGCAGCCCGTAGTTTTCCTTGAACCACCGCGAAATCCGGCTGCAGGCCTCTATATCCAGCAAGGCCTGGTATTGCTGCCTGTGCCCGGCTATCAGATCCAGGCGCTGGTTCTCCACCTTCCACAACGGGCTGGATTCCTGCTGTTCCAGGAGAAGCCGGATCGAATCCCAGTGATCTCTCACCACCGCTTCCAGGACGGCATCGTCGAGCTGTGTTAAAAGCTCGACCCCCACCTCACAGTCCAGGCTGCTCTGCAGGCAGTTTGCGGTCTCTTCCAATATGCCGGCCGGCAAAGGCTGCGGCACTTCAACCAGCAGCCGCCACAGCTTGCGTGACGAGTACACCTCCACCTTCTGTATAACAGAACCCTGCCAGGCACCAGCCTGGCAGAATTGGAAGTCATTATATAACAGCGCAAAAAAATCTGCGCTCTTCGTCAAAATCTCCATCCCCTATCCCAAAAGATCACCGGCTGGTCGGTGCCAACCTAATTCAAACGATAAATGCTGCGGATATCCTGCATCTCACCCAGCTGTTCCATAACCTGTTCGACCGAGGTGTTGGAAGGGATCTGCAGCAATAACTCGATCTCCAGATCATCGCCTTCCAGGCGATTTAGCTGAATATTTTTAATCAGCACGTTCATTTCACCTAAAACCGATCCAATTACGCCTACCTGCCCGGGCCGGTCCTCCACCACCAGAACCAGGCCTTTATATTCCCTGCGCCCGGTGAAACGTTGTTCGAAGCGGATGAAGTAGATGAGCACGAACAGGATCAAAAGGGTGGTGGCCACTGCAGGAAGATACAGCCCGGCTCCAACCGCAAGGCCGATGCAGGCTACAACCCACAGCCCGGCAGCGGTGGTTAAGCCTTGCACGGTGGAGCCTTCACGCATGATGGTTCCTGCTCCCAAAAAACCGATCCCGCTGACTACCTGGGCGGCAATACGGCCGGGATCGGCATTTACGGTATGGTAGTACTGCAGGTATATGTCGATAGAAACAATCATCGCCAGGGTGGAGCCCACACAGACCAGAGTATAGGTGCGCAGTCCAGCCGGCCGGCTCAGACTTTCGCGCTCCAGGCCGATCAATCCCCCCAGTATTCCAGCCAGGGCTAGTTTAAAGACAACCTCGTAAATGGTCATACTTCCACAT
>NZ_DIPG01000031.1:7294-17270 GCF_002426325.1 Syntrophomonas sp. UBA5494
GGCTACCTGGTCGATATCAATAAGCCGGTTTTCACTTTCCCATCTCTTCTTCAATTCCACCTGGTTTTCCTGCAATGATTTGGGGCCAATGGTAATGCGCAGGGGTATGCCGATCAGATCAGCGTCCTTGAATTTAACCCCGGCGCGCTGATCGCGGTCGTCGATCAAGACCTCAACCCCCAGGTTCTTTAGCTGTTCATAAACCCTCCAGGCCGCCTCCCATTGCTCAGCTTTGTTCGCGTTGACCGGCACCACAATAGCCTGGTAGGGGGCTATGGGAAGCGGCCAAATGATGCCGTCCTGGTCGTGGTTTTGCTCCACCGCGGCCGCCATGGTGCGCGATACCCCGATGCCGTAGCACCCCATCACAAAAGGCTTCTGCTGCCCGTCTTTGTCAAGATAAGCGGCGCCCATGGCCAGGGAGTATTTCAATCCCAACTGAAAGATATGCCCCACCTCTATACCCCGCATTTTTAGAAGATGGCCTTCACAGTGGGGGCAGGGGTCTCCAACCTCTGCCGAACGCAGGTCTAAAACGGCTGTGGCTTCAAAATCACGGCCGAATTTCACCTGACTGTAATGATAGTCGTCACGGTTGCAGCCGCAGCTGATTTTAGCCATCAGAGGCACTTCCAGGTCCGCATACAGAGGCACTTTTAACCCCACCGGACCCAGAGAGCCGAATCCGGCTCCGCACTGTTGCCGCACCAGAGCCTCGTCGGCCATCAGCAATTCATTGCATCCTAGGGCGTTTTTAAGCTTGATTTCATTGAGTTCCCGGTCGCCCCGCACCAACGCCGCCACCAACACCTGATCAGCGGTGTAGAAAAGAGTTTTGACCTGCTCCTCCGCAGGGATGCCCATATGTTCAGCCAGGTCGGCGATGGTCCTCAGGCCGGGAGTAGAGATGGTAACCATTTCACCGCATTCCCGACCTCCCGCAGCCTCTCCGGCTGCAGCCGGGCTGCACACGGCTTTTTCCACATTGGCGGCATATTCGCAGCTGTCGCAATAGACGATTTCGGATTCTCCGGTTTCAGCCAGAACCATGAATTCGTGGCTGGCATTGCCCCCGATGGCGCCGCTGTCAGCTTCAACCATGCGATAGGACAGTATGAGGCGCTGGTAAATGCGATTGTAGGCCTCGCGCATTTTCTCATAAGAGACCTGCAGTCCTTCCTGATCCACATCGAAAGAGTACAGGTCTTTCATGATGAATTCGCGGCCGCGCATCAATCCGAAACGGGGCCTTATCTCATCACGATACTTGTTCTGGATCTGATACAACAACAGGGGCAGATCCCGGTAAGAGTGAACATCCGCATCCACCAGGGTGGTGATAATCTCTTCATGGGTGGGCCCCAGACAGTAAGCCCGCTGATGGCGATCCCGCAGGCGGAACATCTCATCTCCATAAACATCCCAGCGGCCGGATTCTTGCCACAATTCAGCGGGCTGAACGATAGGCATCATCACCTCTTGCCCACCGGCCCGATCCATCTCCTGGCGCACGATTTCGGTGATCTTTTTGATAACCCGGTAGCCCAGGGGGAGGTAGGTATACACCCCGGATGTGGTCTTGCGAATAAATCCGGCTCTTAACAGCCATTGATGGCTGATTACATCAGCTTCGCTGGGCACCTCTCTCAGGGTCGGATAAAACAACTGGGAACAGCGCATTATATAACCTCCTCCTTACTCAGGCGATTTGGCAGATTCTTCATTTTGCTCCAAGAGTGCGATGATTTCCGCAAGCAATGCTTCAGTCAATTGACTCTCCGGAATTTTGCGGATGACTTCTCCTTTTTTGAACAACAACCCGACTTCTTTGCCCCCGGCCACCCCTATATCGGCCTCGCGCGCTTCGCCGGGCCCGTTGACCACGCATCCCATCACCGCCACCTTGATGGGCGCCGCTATTTCCCGCAGCCGCTGATCGATTTGCCGGGCGGTTTTTATCAGATCTATCTCACACCTGCCGCAGGTGGGGCAGGAAATCAGTTCGGCCCCGCGTTGACGCAGCCCCAAGGCACGCAAAATTTCGTAGGCCGTCCATACCTCGTTTACCGGATCGGCCGTTAAAGACACCCGCATAGTGTCGCCGATCCCCTCGGCCAGAAGGATGCCCAGGCCCAGGGATGATTTGATCAAACCCCTTTCCATGGTGCCGGCCTCGGTGATACCGATGTGCAGCGGGTAGTCGACCATTTCACTGATCAGCCGGTAAGCCTCGACGGTCAGCTGTACGGAAGAGGCTTTCAGGGATATTTTTAAGTTGTCGAAATTCATGGCCTCCAGTATGTTCACATGGGCCAGGGCGCTCTCCACCAGGGCATGAGCGGTTGTGCCTCCGTATTTTTGAGCTATGATCTTGTCCAAAGAACCGGCGTTAACCCCGATACGAATCGGTATGCCCCTGTCCCGGCAGGCCCTCACCACTTCCTGGACTTTATAGGCTGCCCCAATATTGCCGGGATTTAGACGCAGGCCGTCACATCCCGAGGCGATGCTCAGCAAAGCCAGGCGGTAATCAAAGTGAATGTCGGCTACCAGAGGGATCGTGATGTGTTTCTTAATCTCGGCTATCGCCTGGGCGGCCTCTTGGTCCACCACCGCCACCCTTATGAGTTCACAGCCCGCCTTTTCCAGAGCTTGAATCTGAGCGACAGTCTTGGCGATATCTCTGGTGTCGGTGCTGGTCATGGACTGCACCGACACCGGGTGGCCTCCGCCGATCAGCAGCCCGCCCAGCTTGACGACCCGGGTTCTCCTTCTCATCATACTAACCCTTTATCAATCGCAGTATATCGTTGTAGGTTACGAAAACTATAATCAGCATCAGGAAAAGAAACCCCAGCCAGTGAATGAAACCCTCTTTTTCCGGATCAATGGGTTTGCGCCGCAACAGCTCGGCCAGGGCGAATACCACCCGGGCTCCATCCAGAGCGGGTATGGGCAGAAGGTTTAAGATCCCCAGATTAATGCTCAAAAAAGCGATGAACGATAGCAAGAAGATGGCCCCATACTGCGACGCCTCCCCTACCATCATAGTGATCCCCACCGGTCCGGCCAGATCGCCGGAAGAGGCGGCTCCGGTGATGATGGTCCATAAGCCGCTTAACAAAGCCCCGGTCAGCATAAAGGTCTGTTGAAAGCCATAGGATATGGATTGTAAAATACCTTGTTTTTCATATACAACCTGACCCATAACCCCGATAGCCGGATTCCCGGTGCTGCTGCTCTGACGCGGCGCCATCTCCAGATTCATAGTCTGTTCCTGACGCTGAATGGTGAGGGTGATCTTCTCACCGGGGTGCTTCTGGCTCATCACAGCGGTGATTTGTTCCCAGGAGCCGATGGCCTCCCCGTCAATGGCCAGGACCCGGTCTCCGGGCTGAACGCCTGCGGCCGCAGCCGGTTCGCCGCTTATGACTCTGCCGATTACCGGCTCGTTAGTGGCTGAAGGCAATCCGATAAAAGCATAACTGTATATAAAGATCAAAAGGCCCAGGAAAAGATTCATAAAAGGCCCGGCCACCGCCACCTTGATCTTTTCCAGAGGGGTGCGGTGGCTGTAGCCGTTGGGGTCTTCATTGTCTCCGGGCTCTTCCCCCGCCATGCGTACGAACCCCCCCAGGGGGATGAGCCGTAAAGAATACTCCACCCCGTTTTTGGTGAATGAGATCACTTTGTAGCCAAAACCCAGAGCGAACTCATAAACCGGGATGCCGACCGCACGCGCGGTAAGAAAATGTCCTAATTCATGAACAAAAATAAGAACACCCAGTACTATCACAGTGAGGATAATTGACATCGTATGCCTCCTTTACGGACTCTAATCTATAATTATCATTATACCCGTTTTGCAGCCAGCTGCTGTATTATCATTTCAGACTCTTTTCTGGCCCATCGGTCTGCAGCCAGAATAGTCTCTAAATCCGAAGCCGCTTTCTGATGATGTTTTTCCATCACCGCAGTGACCACATCCACGATACCCATAAAACTCAATTGCTGGGCGAGAAAAGCCGAGACCGCCACCTCATTGGCAGCGTTCATAACCGCCGGCATGGTACCCCCGGCCTTGCCGGCCTGATAAGCTAAGTCCAGAGCCGGGAAGCTCGCCCGGTCAGGCTTTTCAAAGTGCAGCGCTCCCAAAGCGGTGAGATCCAGGCCTACTGCCGGGCTCTCCATACGCTCCGGATAAGTCAGCGCATACTGTATGGGGATGCGCATATCATGCGGCCCTAAATGGCCCAGGAAGGAACCGTCGGTAAATTCCACCAGGGAGTGTACCACGCTCTCCCGATGTACCACCACCTCAATGGAATCGTAATCCACCTTGAAGAGATGGTGAGCTTCGATCACTTCCAGTCCTTTATTCATCAAGGTGGCCGAGTCGACCGTAATCTTGGGCCCCATCATCCAGGTGGGGTGCTTGAGGGTCATGGCTACGGTTACATTCCGCATCTGCTGCGGTGAATAACCACGAAACGGCCCGCCGGAGGCGGTTAACCAGATCTTATGCAAATGGGCTTCTTCCCCGGCCAGGCATTGAAAAATCGCGGAATGCTCACTGTCCACCGGCAAAATCATGACTCCCTCCCGGGCCGCCCGGTGCATTACCAGATCCCCGGCTGCAACCAGGGTTTCTTTATTGGCCAGGGCCACCCGTTTGCCGGCTGCAATCGCGGTCAGGGTTGGTTCTATGCCTATAGCCCCGCTTACTGCCACCAGGACAATATCGGCTTCAGGCCAGGCAGCCAGTTCACACATGGCCTCCATACCCAGGGATAGCCCTGTTCCTGCAGGCAAGCCCGCTTTTAAGGCCATATATGCCCTCTGGTCGGTTACGTTCACCATCCGGGGCTGAAATTTTGCTATCTGTTCTTGCAGCAAGGCTGCTTCGTTATATGCCGCTATGCCCAGCAGGCTGAAACGATCCCGGTATTTATCGATCACATCCAGGGCCTGGCGGCCGATCGATCCAGTTGATCCCAATACCACCACTCCGGTTTTGCCGTCAGACCTCATTTTTTTTCCTCCAATCAAAACGCTCCAGCATGCCGGCCCGGTGGCTGGCGATCAGTATGACCAGCAGCACCGGGCCCAGGATGAGTCCGGTGGTTCCGGCCAGCTGCAAGCCGACATATAAAGAGATCAAAGTGGCCAGGGGGTGAAGGCCTATATTGTCTCCTACTATTTTAGGCTCTAAAACCTGGCGCACCCCTGAAATCACCAAATAAATCACCAGAAGGCTTACCCCCAGACCGGTCTGGCCAACCAAGATATTGTATAAAGCCCAGGGCAGAAATACCACCCCGGGGCCTAACACCGGCATGATATCCAAAAGCCCTACCAGGAGCCCGATGGTGAGGATATATTTAATTCCCAGCAGCTTCAGGGAGACCATGGTGATGATGGCTGTGATGGTGATGAGAATGCTATAGGCTTTGGCGAAGCCGGTCAAAGCCTGAAATAGCTGGGTTACCACATTATTGGTCTGAGAGCGGAAGCTCCCTGGCAGGCTGCTCAGGATGAAGGTTCTGATCACGGAACGGTCATTGATAATAAAATAAGTGGCTACGGTGGTGATTATCATGAAAACCAGGAGTCCGGGCAGTATCAACAATAACTGGGTCAGGCCGTCAATGGTGCTGTTCATTAAGCCGGAAAGCACATCCACGCCTTTCTGCAGATTGTTTTCGATAGCCGCCTGGGCGGCAGGGGGCAGATTGAGCTGTACATAAAACCATTGAAAATTGCTGACGGCGTCGATGATCTGCGCCGCCACCTGATCCGAATAATTCGCCAGCAGCGGGAATAGACGGGTTATCTCGCTGATCACCACCGAGACCACCAGCGAAACCAGGTAAATAAAGGCCCCTACCACCAGGAGGAGGCTGGCTGATGTGGCCAGGGCGCGGTTAAACTTCAGTTTTACCTCAAAAAACACCACCAGGGGCTCAATCAATACCGCCAGCAAAACTGCGATGATAAAAGGCAGGAACACCTCGGGAAGCCGGGCCAAAACAGCAATCAGGGCAGGGGCCACAACCGACATGAACAGATAGATTATCACCAGAACCAGAACAGCAATTCCCAGTTTGATAAAAGTTTTGGTGTATTTGAGCAATTCCGGATCCATCTGGCACCCTCCTTTTTATATATGGTTGGGCTGGTGCTACATCAGGAAATGAAAGCCGTAGTATACCAGCGGCAGTACCAAGATAAAGCTGTCAAAGCGGTCTAACATGCCGCCATGCCCCGGGATGATAAAACCGCTGTCCTTAACACCGAAATAACGTTTTATTGCCGACATAAATAAATCACCCAGCTGGGCTGCCAGGCTGGCCAGCAGTGCTAATATTATAAGATATGCGCTCTTTACCGGAGCTAGCGCAGTAAAATGAGCATATGTCAGCGCAATAAAGAGGCAGAATAACACGCTGCCCAGAGCGCCTTCCCAGGTTTTTTTGGGGCTCAATTGAGGCGCCAGCTTGCGCTTCCCCCATAACATGCCCACCGCATAGCCCCCCACATCGCTGGCCCAGGTCAACAGGAGAGCCAACAGCATGATCAAAAAAGGATCGGCCAGGTTTAACACGCGCAGGGAATACTGCAGGGTTAAACCCAGGTAAAACGGCCCGAACAAGTTTAAGGAAAGCTCTGCGATAGTAATGCGGGGATAGGACCATACCCCGAAAGCCGCCATCGCCAGGCCGACTGCCGTAAGACCTGCCCAGATCAACTCTTCAGACAGGAGCGGAGCAGCCCACAAGAGGAGCAAAAGGCCATAACCCGGCAGCCACAGTACCGGAATGTTTTTGTGCTTCATCATGTCTAGATATTCGTAAAGCGATACTACCGCCATAACGAAAAACAGGCCTTTCCAAAACATTCCGCCCTGATAGAGGCAGAACAGGATGATGGTGACGCCGGTCAGGGCGGTGATTACCCTGGTTTTAAACATGTTTTTCACCTTTATCCTGTCGGCTCAGTCCGCCGAAACGGCGATCCCGGTTCTTAAAATCAGCGATGGCCTGCAAGAGATCCTGTTGGCTGAAATCGGGCCACAGCCGTTGGGTTACCCATATTTCGGTATAGGCGATCTGCCAGAGCAAAAAGTTGCTGATGCGCATCTCTCCGGCGGTGCGGATCAGCAGGTCCGGGTCAGGCAGATCGGCAGTGGACAGCAATGACGAAAAAAAACCCTCATCGATGGCATCGGCCGACATCTTTCCACCAGCCACCAAAGCGGCGGCTTTCTTCACTGCAGCCAGGATTTCATGTCTGGCTCCATAATTGAGGGCGATGCTGAAGGTTAACCCGTCATTATTCCTGGTTTTTTTCAAGGCCTCTTCCAATTCCAGCCGACACCTCGGTGGCAATAAACGGTAATCCCCCAGTATATTGATTTTTACATTGTTTTCATGGAGTTCTTGCAGTTCCTTAAACAGGTATTCCACCAGGAGGTTCATCAGGTAATCCACTTCTTCAGTGGGGCGCCGCCAATTTTCTGTGGAAAAAGCAAAAACCGTCAGATAGGGGATATTGAGCTCGCCCATCGACTTAACCAGTCGCTTTAAAGCGCTCATACCTGCTCTGTGCCCCATGGTCCGGGGCATTAACCGCTTTTTGGCCCAGCGCCCGTTGCCATCCATTATCACCGCAATATGGCGTGGCAGATCCTCGCTCCCAGCACCCACTTTATCCCTTCTCTCCGAAACGATAATACCCCCATGAGGGGGTATAGTAGTTTACTCAATATTATAACCGCACTAGACTGGAAATAAAACCCGCAACTATACCTCCATGATTTCCTTTTCCTTGGTCTGCAGAATGGCGTCTACGTTCTTGACATACCGGTCGGTCAGTTTTTGCACTTCGTCGGCGCCCTTTTTGCTCTCATCTTCGGAGACGAGTTTGTCTTTCTCGCTGGATTTGAGCATGTCATTGGCTTCACGGCGAATATTGCGCACCGCAACCCGGGCCTCCTCAGCCCTCTTCTTGACCACCTTGACCAGCTCTTTGCGCCGTTCTTCGGTGAGCTGTGGTATGGCTATGCGGATCACATTGCCATCATTGCTGGGGGTTATCCCCAGATCAGATTTCATGATAGATTTTTCTATATCGGCTATTATGGACTTATCCCAGGGCTGAATCACCAATAGCCGGGCTTCCGGCACGGTTATATTAGCCAGCTGGTTTATGGGTGTGCCGACCCCATAGTAATCCACACTGAGCTTTTCCACCATGGCAGGATTGGCACGCCCTGCCCTCAATGAAGCCAGATCTTTGGTGAGATGCTCCATACTCTTTTTCATGCGGTCTTCAGCATCGTTAATGATATCTCTGATCATCGGTTTACCTCCCTACATAAGTGCCAATCTTCTCCCCTATGACCGCCTTTAAGATATTGCCTTGCTGATTCAAATCAAAGACAATAATGGGGATGTTGTTATCCATACACAGTGAGGCGGCCGTGGAATCCATCACCCCAAGGCCCATATTGATAACATCGATATAATCCAGTGCGGTGAATTTCTTGGCCTCGGGGTTTACCACCGGATCGCTGTCATAAATCCCATCAACCTTTTTAGCCATCAGAATTACTTCGGCTTCGATCTCCGCAGAGCGCAATGCTGCGGCAGTGTCGGTAGAGAAGTAGGGGTTGCCGGTCCCGGCGGCAAAGATCACCACCCGGCCTTTTTCCAGATGGCGGATGGCCCGCCGCCTGATATAAGGTTCGGCGACCTCCCTCATCTCTATGGCTGACATCACTCTGGTGGGGTAGTCCTTCGATTCCAGGGCGTCCTGCAGGGCCAGGGCATTGATGACAGTTGCCAGCATACCCATGAAATCAGCGGTAGCACGATCCATGCCTTTGGCACTGCCGGCCACCCCACGCCAGATATTGCCCCCGCCAACCACTATTGCTACTTCTACCCCCAATTGAGCCACCTCAATAACCTGGGCGGCGATGGTGGATAGGGTTTCTGGATTAATGCCGTAACTATCATTCCCAGACAGGGCTTCTCCGCTGAGTTTGAGAATGATGCGTTTGTATTTGGGGCTCCGCAAACTGTCAACCTCCCCGCTCTGTCCCATTATTTGGATTGAATCTGGGCCATAACCTCTGAGGCAAAATCAGCCTTTTCTTTTTCAATGCCTTCGCCCACCTCATAGCGTGCGAAACGGCGCACATTGACATTTTCGCCGATGCGGGCGATCGTTTCATGGATGAGCTGTTCCACGGTCTTGTCAGGATCTTTAATAAAGGGCTGCTCCATGAGGCAGTTTTCCTTATAGTACTTTTCGATGCGTCCGTCGATCATTTTCTCGATGATTTTCTCCGGCTTGCCTTCTTCCAGGGCCTGGGCTCTCAATACCTGGCGCTCCCGCTCCATTTCTACGGCCGGGACCTCTTCGCGCCTGACATAAGTGGGATTGGAGGCGGCTATCTGCATGGCGATGTCATAAGCCAGCTGTTTGTATTCCGGGGTTTTGGCCACAAAATCGGTTTCACAGTTGACTTCCACCAGAACCCCAATGCGTCCGCCGCCATGAATATATGAAACCACCAAACCTTCGCTGGCTATCCGGCCGGCTTTCTTGGCGGCCTTGGCCAGCCCCTTGGCCCGCAGTTCATCGATGGCCTTCTCAACATCCCCTTCACACGATACCAGGGCGTTTTTGCAGTCCATCATGCCCGCGCCGGTTCTTTCACGCAATTCCTTTACCATTGCTGCTGAAACTTCCATTATCCAATTCCTCCTATTTCCGGTGTATCCTTAAACAGTCCGTATAAGATCTTTATAGCCAAAAAGAAGGGGTGTAGGAACAAGCCCTGCACCCCTCTCTGTTATGCGTTTACCTGTTCCCCTTGTTTGCCTTCCAGAACAGCATCGGCGATTCTAGAAGATATTAATTTTACGGCTCTTATGGCATCGTCATTGCCGGGGATGACATAATCGAT